>NZ_KV837063.1:735-39132 GCF_001838465.1 Staphylococcus sp. HMSC061G12 | reverse complement strand
TTCGGCAGTTCGAATCTGCCCCCCTCCACCATCTTATTTTAATAGGGGCATAGTTCAACGGTAGAATAGAGGTCTCCAAAACCTTTGATGTGGGTTCGATTCCTACTGCCCCTGCCATGGCGACTGTGGTGAAGTGGTTAACACATCGGATTGTGGTTCCGACATTCGTGGGTTCGATTCCCATCAGTCGCCCTTTATTATTAATGGGCTATAGCCAAGCGGTAAGGCAACGGACTTTGACTCCGTCACTCACTGGTTCGAATCCAGTTAGCCCAGTTACTTTTGGCGGCATAGCCAAGTGGTAAGGCCAAGGTCTGCAAAACCTTTATTCACCGGTTCAAATCCGGTTGCCGCCTCCATGAATTATGCGGGAGTAGTTCAACTTTTAGAACACGTTCCTTCCCGGAACGAGGTATAGGTGCAAATCCTATCTTCCGCTCCATATTTTTTATTTTATGCGGGAATAGTTCAACTCTTAGAACACGTTCCTTCCCGGAACGAGGTATAGGTGTAAATCCTATTTTCCGCTCCATTTTTTATTTTATGCGGGAGTAGTTCAACTCTTAGAACACGTTCCTTCCCGGAACGAGGTATAGGTGTAAATCCTATCTTCCGCTCCATATTATGCCGGCGTGGCGGAATTGGCAGACGCGCGGGACTCAAAATCCCGTTCCAGCTGATGGAGTGCCGGTTCGATCCCGGCCGCCGGTACTGAAATAGAAACATTTTTAATGTTTTAAGAGTAGAATTCTTGATATATCAAGGTTTCTACTCTTTTTTTATATACTAAGTAACGTTTAAATATATAATTTTGGTCACGTTATGGACACTTATAGTATTGTTAATAGATATTTTGATCATAGTTATTGATTATAAATAACTAGTTATATTTAAAGGCTTACATTGACTGTTTCAAACTTTTTCATTAAAGCAATGACTATATTGACGTAAAGTAATATCTGTTGATGTATAGTCTGGACTTTTAAGATATTCAAGAATTACCTTGTTTATTCCATTCTAGAAGTGAAGTTGTTTTTAATTATCTGATACAAAAATTTAAAAAGTTATATAGAAAGCGCATTAACTATACTTATTAAATATATGATTTGATATGCATATGTAACTTTATGTTACCTTTGTTCCGTTTTTCGTATTGTTGCTTTGATAGAATTATTATAGAATAAAAGCAATAGTTAAAGAACGGAGGATAAATTTACATCTTATGGCTAAATCAGAGTTAAACACAAAAGTATTTTTTAGTAACATATTGAATGCGGTAGGTGCAGGCGTTGTAGTTGCTTTGTTACCGAACGCATTACTAGGTGAAATCCTTAAGTTTTTCATGAATGGAAATCATTATTTAGAATTAATTTTTCAAATCGTTATAGCAATACAATCTTTTATGGCGTTTATTATAGGTGTCTTAGCGGCACATCAATTTAAATTCAGCGGTCCGTCTGCTGTCATGATAGGAACTTCTGCAATGATAGGTTCTGGTGCAGTACAATTCACTTCGAAAGGCTTAGCTTTAAAAGGTATTGGGGATATTATCAATATCATTATCGTTGTGATGATTGCATGTGTGCTTGTATTGCTTTTAAGTGGTAAATTAGGTTCACTTGAAATGATCATTTTACCTGTAGTGATTCCTGTCGTTTCTGGTTTTATCGGTTTAATGATTTTACCATTTGTATCTCATATCACTAAAGCATTAGGTGCGATGATTCATTCATTTACGGAATTAAATCCATTATTGATGAGTATATTAATCGCAATGACTTATGCTTTGTTAATGGTTACGCCAATTTCATTGGTAGCGATTGCGACTGCCATTTCGTTATCAGGCTTAGGCAGTGGTGCAGCAAACTTAGGTATCGTTGCAGCATGTGTAACATTCATTTGGGGCTCGTTGCCAGTCAATAAAGCAGGTGTCAATATCGTATTGATCATTGGTGCAGCTAAAATGATGATTCCTGTATATTTCAAACATTTGATTATCGCAGTACCATTAGCTTTAAATGGTTTAGTTGCTGGTCTTGTAGCATACTTTATCGGCATCCAAGGAACACCAATGTCAGCAGGATTTGGCTATACAGGACTTGTAGGCCCGATCAATGCGTTTAACCGAATGGAAGGCGATTCATTTACAAATATTGTATTATTAGCATTTGGTTACTTTATCATCCCATTTGTTTCTGGTTTTATTATCCATCAAGTATGTAAGAGAATTTTACCAGGTTATAACAATGAAATTTATAAATTTGATATACCTAAACAATAAATCTTTGGCCTTGTTCAAATCCGAACAAGGCTATTTTTATGCAGTTTTTTATATGAGTAACTCAAGTTTTCAGAAAATTTAAAAATACCTATTGCATATTGATACAACTATATGTATAATAATTCCATAAGTTAAGGAGGACATCGCTATGATACAACATAAAGCATTAAACATAATTAAAGTATTCATATGTACGGTATTTTTACTCGGCATCATTTTACCGCTATTTAATTTAAAGGCAAATGCTGAGGCACAAGACCCCGTATGGGAAAAGATTAAACAAAGAGGGGAATTAAGAGTAGGACTATCTGCTGACTATGCGCCATATGAATTCGAATCTTCGAAAAATGGAAAACGAGAATATGTCGGCATTGACGTTGAATTAGCTAAGAAAATTGCTAAAGACAATCATCTAAAGCTAAAAATTGAAAACATGTCATTTGATAGTTTACTAGGTGCTTTGAAAACAGGAAAAATCGATATGATTATTTCTGGAATGACACCAACACCAGAACGTAAAAAAGAAGTAGACTTCTCAGATTTTTATATGAAGTCTGGACAATCCATCATTGTTAAAAAAACTGAGATCGATAAATATAAATCATTACGTGATTTTGACAATAAAAGAATCGCAGCACAAAAACAAACGACTCAAGAGCAGTTAGCAAAAACAGAAATTGAAAATGCTGATGTTCACTCGTTAACACGTCTACCAGAAGCAATCATGTCTTTAAAAAGCGGCAAAGTAGATGGTGCAATTATTGAAAGACCTGTAGCAGAGGCTTACTTACAACAAAATCCTGAATTAGGATTTGCGAAAGTTAAATTCCATGAACCTGATAAAGATAATTCAATTGCGATACCTAAAAATGCGCCGGTATTACTAGCGCAAGTAAACAAATCAGTTAAAGATGTAAAAGATCAAAACTTGATTCCGAAATATAAAGATATCGCAGCACAATCTATGGAAGAAGAAGGAAACTTTTTTACTAAGTACGGTTCATTCTTTTTAACAGGTATTAAAAATACAATTTTAATTTCTATAGTCGGTGTAGTATTTGGTGCTTTATTTGGCGCATTCTTCGCTTTAATGAAATTAAGTTCAATAAAACCTTTAAAATGGTTAGCTTCTGTATACATTGAATTTATCAGAGGTACACCATTACTTGTACAAGTATTCTTAGTGTTCTTCGGTACAACTGCTGTATTGGGTTGGGATATCTCAGCGCTAATTTGCGGTATGATTGCGATGGTTATCAACTGTGCTGCATATATTGCAGAAATAATCAGAGCGGGTATTAACGCTGTTGATAAAGGCCAAACAGAAGCAGCCAGAAGTTTAGGTTTAAGCTATGGCCAAACAATGAAAACAATTATTTTACCTCAAGCAATTAAAAATATTTTACCAGCATTAGGTAATGAGTTTGTGACAGTTATTAAAGAATCATCTATTGTGTCAGTTATCGGTGTCAGTGAGATTATGTTTAATGCCCAAGTTGTCCAAGGTGCATCTTTTGATCCATTTACGCCATTACTTGTAGCAGCAATTCTTTACTTTGTATTGACCTTTGTATTATCAAGAGTCATGAACTTCTTTGAAGGGAGACTGAAAGTCAGTGATTAATATTAAACATTTAAAGAAAAACTTCGGCAGTAATGAAGTTTTAAAAGACATTGAACTAGAAATTAACGCAGGAGAAGTAGTGGCGATTATAGGACCATCTGGTGGAGGTAAAAGTACTTTATTAAGATGTATTAATCTTTTAGAGCAACCAGATGGCGGAGAAATTAACTTTGAAGGTACTAATATTTTAGGTGAAGATGTGAAAGTAAATGAATTACGCCAAAAAATGGGCATGGTTTTTCAAAACTTCAATTTATTTCCGCATAAAACCGTCTTAGAGAATATCATGTTAGCACCGAAGTTACTAAAACATACAGATTCAACAAGTTTAAAACAAGAAGCACAAGAACTTTTAGATAAAGTAGGTTTATCAGATAAAGGAAATAGTTATCCAGCACAATTATCAGGAGGTCAGAAACAAAGGGTTGCGATTGCTAGAGCGTTGGCAATGCATCCAGATGTATTACTCTTTGATGAACCGACTTCTGCACTTGATCCAGAAGTAGTTGGAGATGTGCTTCAAGTTATGAAAGAACTTGCGAAAGAAGGCATGACCATGGTTGTGGTAACACACGAAATGCAGTTTGCGCGTGATGTCAGTGACAAAGTGGTATTTATGGCAGATGGCATTGTAGCTGAAGCAGGTACGCCTTCACAAATTTTCGGTAATCCGCAAAATGAAAGAACGCAACAATTTTTAAAACGTGTATTATAACGAACAGCAAGCAGCCATGATGATGAATATAACGTTATTGTTTAGAGCAATGACCCTTTTAAACTAAATTAGTTATTTCATCATCTTCTTGCTGTGATGCTTAAATATATGCATCACTTTATAAAACATATCACCCAGTAAAAGACACATTTCTATACCTCAATTATAAAGATATTATGTTTACTGATTAACAAAAATCAAAATAGATTATGGAGTTAACTTTTTAAACCAGTTTAAAAGATATGTATAGGTATATGTCATTCAACTAGAGAAAGGGATAAAAGTGATTGATTCATGAAATTCATTGTTATAAAAATCAGTGGTAGTATTATCAATCAATTAGCATCTACGACATTTAAACAAATTGCTGATCTTAGAAGTAACGGACTGTATCCAATTATTGTGCATGATGGC
Organism: Staphylococcus sp. HMSC061G12; assembly: GCF_001838465.1. Taxonomy (NCBI): domain Bacteria; kingdom Bacillati; phylum Bacillota; class Bacilli; order Caryophanales; family Staphylococcaceae; genus Staphylococcus; species Staphylococcus sp. HMSC061G12. The sequence goes on along the minus strand of NZ_KV837063.1, from coordinate 34,098 downwards.
GGTCCGAAGGTAAATGAAGCATTAAAAGAAAATGGTATTGAAGCGGAATATATCAATGGCATTAGGAAAATCAATCTTCCAACCTTAAATATTATAGCCAATACTTTATTATGCAAAGTCAATGTTGACGTAGTGGAAGAAGCAAATGAAGTTGCACAAAATTTCATTGGGATTAACGGGGCTTATTTTCCAATATTTGATTGTCGTCCTATTTCTAAAGAACTAGGTTTCGTAGCCGAACCAGAAAATATCAATCGAGAAGTGTTTCAACAACTTTGCACGAATTATATTCCAGTCGTTGCTTCTATCGGTCGCTATCATAATCAATTTTATAGTATTAATGCAGAAACACTTTCCTATAAAATTGCCGCAACATTACAATCACCTTTAATCATTTTAAGTGATATACCAGGTGTACAAAATCAAGGTGAGGTTATTTCTGATATTCAACTTTCTGAATTAGACAAATTAATCAACTCTAAGATGATTAGTGATGATATGATTCCAAAGTTGAAAGACGCATCGAAAGCACTTAGTGCAGGCGTTAAAGAAATCGTGATTGCGCCAGGTTATGAAGAGAATATTATGAGACAGTATTTTGATGGACAACCCGTCGGCACAAAAATTCATTAATAATTATCAACAAGCTGATATCTACAGAAAGGTATCAGCTTTAATTTTTGAAGAAAATTTAACTTGTATCTATGTATTGTGTGTTAAAATACAAAATGGACCATGGATATGGAGGCATTATGGTGGATAATAAACAATTAAAAAAAGATATTATTGAATATGCCCATCAAATCGGGATAGACAGTATCGGTTTTACAACTGCTGATCCATTTGATGAGCTTAAACAAAAGTTAGTGGACTATCATGCCAAAGGATATGCATCTGGTTTTGAGGAATCAGATATTGAATTAAGAGTGAATCCTAAGTTGTCTATGCCGACTGCAAGATCCATTATTGCTATCGCAGTAGGTTACCCAAACAAATTGAAGGGTGCACCGAAAAGTGTTCGAGGCGATCGTAGAGGGATGTTTGCGCGTGCTTCATGGGGACAGGATTATCATACAATCATGCGAAAACGCTTGGATAAATTAGGTGAGTATATCAAGTCACGCGTACCTGATGTAGAAATGTTATCAATGGTAGATACAGGTGTATTATCAGATCGTGCTGTGGCTGAACGTGCCGGATTAGGTTTTACAGGAAGAAATGGCTTTGTTATCAACCCTGACTTAGGGACATGGACCTATTTAGGTGAAATGTTAGTCAGTATTCCATTTGAGCCAGACGACCCATTACTCGACAGTTGTGGAGATTGTACGATTTGTGTTGACCGTTGTCCAACTGGTGCATTAGTTGGGAACGGACAATTAAACAGTCAGAAATGTATTTCATTCCTGACTCAAACAAAAGGTTATTTACCAGATGAATATCGCTATAAAATCGGCAATCGTCTATATGGTTGCGATACGTGTCAGCAAGTGTGTCCTAAAAATAGGGGGATTAACACAGAACACGATGATATCGTTTTAGAACCTGAAATATTAAAACCACGTTTAATTCCTTTACTACAAATGAGTAATAAAGAATTTAAGAATACGTATGGACATTTAGCAGGTGCTTGGAGAGGTAAGAAACCAATCCAACGTAATGCGATTATCGCATTAGCACACTTTAATGAAACAGCTGCATTGCCAGAACTAAAAGAAGTAGCGTTAAATGATCCAAGACCGATGATTCGGGCAACTGCTTACTGGGCAATTGGCCAAATTGCAGGTGAGGATGAACGTGATTTTATCGAAGCACATCTCGCCGATGAATTAGATGAAGTACAAGAAGAAATGTTAAAAGGATTAGAAAAGAGGAATTAAGTAACATGACAAACCATGTCGTATTATATCAACCCCAAATTCCTGCAAATACAGGGAACATAGCTAGAACATGTGCAGGTACAGATGCACATTTACATCTAATTAAACCCCTAGGGTTCAGTACAGATGATAAAATGCTGAAACGTGCTGGCCTAGATTACTGGGTGCATGTGAATATTACTTATTATGAAAGTATTGAAGAGTTTTTTGAGAAAACTGATGGACATTATTATCTCATAACTAAATTCGGTCAAACGACCTTTACTGATTTTGATTATTCAAATTCTGATGAAGATCATTATTTTGTATTTGGGCGTGAAACGACAGGGTTACCAGATTGGGTAAAAGAAAAATATGCTGAAACAGCATTAAGAATTCCGATGAACGATCATATTCGTTCATTAAACCTATCTAATACAGCCGCAATCTTAGTCTATGAAGCATTGAGACAACAGAATTATCCACATTTACATTAATGGATATTTGGGTTTGAGTGAAATCAATTAATGAAACAGGTATAATAGAATTAACTAATACGTGTATCTATTGCGTTTACTTCTTTTAAGAACAGGGTAAATAATGTAGCAATCGAAGTGATATACGAACTGAGAATAATTAGAGGAGTGTACATTATGGCAATGAACTTTAAGGTTTTTCCAACTGCAGATAAAGCTGCACGCTATTCTGCAGATATTATCAGAAAGACATTTAATAATAATCCGACAACAATCATGGGTGTGCATCTAGCAGATGACAACGCGCCTGTTTTAGAAGACTTAAAACAAAACGTGTTGCGTCACCCAGTTGATTTCAGTCAAATCAACATTTTAGATTATGATGACAACAAATCATACTACCAAACACTTGGTGTACCAGATTCACAAGTTTATGAATTATCATATAACGATGGTGTCGTTGATTTTATCGAAGAAAACATTAAGTCTAAAGAAAATAAAGCTAAATTCACATTACAAGTTTTAACTATTAATGATAAAGGCAACCTAGATGTTGCGGTAAAATCAGGTGTAATGCCTGCTCGTGAAGTTATTTTAGTTGTCACTGGTGCTGAAAAAGCTGACTTAGTGAACAAATTATATAACGAAAATGGCAACTCAAGCTATGTACCATCTGATTTAAAAGCACACCGTATGGTGAATGTTATTTTAGATGAAGCAGCAGCAGCTGGTTTACCAGAGGATGTGCGTCAGTACTTCACTGAACGCTTCGCTTAAGCTGAATAATGCATTATCAATAATTCCGAGTTATGTTGATGAATTGAAACATAACTCGGATTTTAATTTGTATTCAGAGTGTATTTCCTTTATTATTTTGTTGAATGAGTAATTTCAGAAAGGAACATTTCCATGCAAAATCTACATAAACATTGGAAACTCTTAATGTTAGCTACTGTAATTTTTGGATTGTTATCTATCAAAGGTTTTCCAATTGCGTTAGGCGCACTATATTTACCAGTACTCTTTCGTGTAGTCAAACTACAAATGAATTTATCTGAAGGATTAGTAAGTCAACGAGATCCGCAAATGTTTATCAAGAGTAACCAAAAAGGTGTCATTATCAGTGTGATTTGTTGTATTGCGATTACATTTATTTTATTTAAGCCTTTAGGTGATTTTTATAACAGTTTAACGGGCTTTTTAGGAACATTGATTAACATCAGTCCTATTTTATTAGTAATCAGTATTATTTTATATATTTTAACTGCTGTTGCGGTTATTAAAGCTGTTAAACTTCACTTTAAAAGTGTTGAAACTAAATAATATGAATATATAAGGAGTCTAGCTCACTAGGCTCTTTTTTTTAATACGTTTTTAAGTCATAGTCAGACATGAAAGCGTTAACTATATAGAGATTTAATTTAAAAACATTTAATGCTATACTTATGATAAATACCAATCATAAAGGGGAGACAAGTCAAATGTCAGTAAGAATTGAACATGATACATTCGGAGAAATTGAAGTACCTGGTGATAAGTTCTGGGGTGCACAAACTGAAAGAAGTAAACGTAATTTCCCAGTAGGTAAAGAGCGTATGCCGATTGAAGTGGTATACGGCTTTGCACAATTAAAACGTGCAGCAGCATTAGCTAACTTTGAATTAGGTAAATTAAGTGAAGCGAAAAAAGACGCAATTGTCTTTGCGTGCGATCGTGTAATTAAAGGGGAACTCGATGAACACTTCCCACTTGTTGTATGGCAAACAGGAAGCGGAACGCAAAGTAATATGAACGTTAACGAAGTAGTCAGCTATGTAGCTAACGATTACTTGAAAAAACATGTCAGTGAAGAAACAGTACATCCAAATGATGACGTGAATAAATCACAAAGTTCTAATGATACTTTCCCAACTGCAATGCATGTTGCGTTATATCATGAAATTGAAGCAAACTTAGAACCAGCATTAAAACAATTACGTGATACATTTGCGAAAAAAGAAAAAGATTTCCATGACATTATCAAAATTGGTCGTACACATTTACAAGATGCGACACCAATTCGCTTAGGTCAAGAAATCAGTGGTTGGCGTTATATGCTAGATAAATGCGACCAATTATTAGGTGAATCTAAAGCGCATTTATTAAGTTTAGCAATCGGCGGTACTGCAGTAGGTACAGGTATTAACGCACACCCTAAATTCGGTGATATGGTTGCTGCGAATATTAAAGAAAATACAGGCTATCCATTTGTATCTTCTGAAAATAAATTCCATGCATTAACAGCACATGATGAAGTGGTTCAATTGCATGGTTCATTAAAAGCTTTAGCAGCTGATTTAATGAAAATCGCAAATGACATTCGTTGGTTAGCATCTGGTCCAAGAGCTGGATTAGCTGAAATCAGCATTCCTGAGAACGAACCAGGTTCTTCAATCATGCCTGGTAAAGTTAACCCGACACAATGTGAAATGTTAACAATGGTTTCTGTACAAGTAATGGGTAACGATACAGTAGTTGGCATTGCCGCTTCTCAAGGTAACTTTGAACTAAACGTATTCAAACCAGTAATCATGGACAACACATTACAATCTATCTATTTACTCGCAGACGGTATGCGTACATTTGATGAAAACTGTGCGCAAGGTATTGAACCAATCGAAGAAAATATCGATCAGTATCTAAACCGTTCATTAATGTTAGTAACTGCTTTAAACCCACATATCGGTTATGAAAAATCAGCTAAAATTGCGAAAAACGCACACAAACAAGGTATTACACTAAAACAATCAGCTATTGATTCTGGCTATTTAACAGAAGAACAATTTGATGAGTGGATCAAACCAGAAAACATGGTTGAACCAAAAGAATAATCAATTATCAAAAGATAAATTAAAATTAAGTAAACAAAAATGGAGAGGGCATTTGCCTTCTCCATTATTTTTTGTCATCCAATGAAACAGAAATCTTTTCTTTCGTTAACGGATGTACAAATTCAATTTTATGACTGTGTAAACGTAATTGACGTAATTTAGAATCACCATATAAAGGATCTCCAATAACTGGATGGCCGATTGCGGCTAAATGTACACGGATTTGATGTGTACGTCCTGTGTCCAATTTAATATCCAGTTCACATTCATTTTCTTTTAACATATGTGCATCTAAGATATGAGTGATGGCTTGTTGACCCGTCGGTGAAACACGTCTGCGGTTAGGGTGAAACTTGTCTTTACCGATAGGTTTATCGATAGTTTGCGGTTTAAGCGGTAGTAAGCTTTTAACTACTGCTTTATAAATACGTGATATTTGATTTTCCTCTAACATGCGATCTAGTAATTTTTTCATCAATGGATTTTTCGCCACAATCAGTAAACCGACTGTTTCTTGGTCTAGGCGATGAATAGGTTCTGCATAATCACTATCAAGTGTATATATGACATGATTCATCAATGTATTGCTTTCTTTTAAGTCGTTAGGATGTGTTTTTACCCCTTTAGGCTTTTTGATAATCGCAATGTCTGCGTCTTCATAATAGACATCTGCGTAACGGTAACTTGGTAAATAATTACTTGTTTCATCTGGAGTCGGGACAAACACTTGATCTCCTTGTTGCACTTTTGCTGAAAGCTGTGCAGGTTCTTGATTAATGGTAATGGCTTTTGACATATTTAATTGATGCAGTTCTTTCTTCGGTAATTTCACATCTTGGAAAATTTCTCTTAATGTATAGCCGTTATATTGTTCAGGTACTTTAAATTCCATAACTTCCTCCTCGATTATTACTTAATATCATAACATATTCTGCGTTGTGATAGTTGCGTGTGCAAGTGGAATGCTATCGTTATAGAGATTGAATCGGTATAATAAAAATAGATTATAGATAAGAGAGGTGAACACTGTGGTTAAACCGACACGTTTGGCATTATTAAAAGAAATTGCAGAATATCTGAATGAAGAAACAGAAATTTATACTATGATGCATGGCGCATTAAAGCTGCTCATTGAAGGCAGTGCATTTACAACAGGCTGGATTTTCTTCATCAATGAAGCCGGAGAACATGAAATGGCAGCTGATTACCAATTACCACGTTCTTTAACGAAACATGATTGCCAAAGTATGCGAGAAGGCACTTGTTGGTGTGTACAAGCTTATCACAGTGAAAAGTTGATGAAAGCCTCTAATATTATTCATTGTTCAAGAATCAGTGCCGCAAATCAAGAATACGCTGATGAATCTGGAGGCATTACACATCATGCGACCGTTCCGCTACGTTCAGGTAATGAACGATTTGGTTTATTAAATGTAGCTTCTCCTGATACAGTAAAGTATTCAGAAGAAGATTTAGAACTATTAGAATCTGTTGCATTTCAAATCGGTTCTACGATTAAGCGTATTGAATTAACGAATAAAGAGAAAGAAGCGGCACGTTTGAACGAACGAAACCGACTGGCACGTGATTTACATGACTCTGTCAATCAGATGTTATTTTCATTGAAGCTAACTGCACATGCAGCACATGGTATGACAGAAGAACCTGTAGCGAAGAAAGCTTTCGAAACAATTGAGACTACAAGTCAACAGGCTGTAAATGAAATGAGAGCTTTGATTTGGCAGTTAAAACCAATCGGGTTAGAACATGGTCTAGTGAGTGCATTAAAACAATACAGTCATTTAATTGGCATTCAGCCAGACATAGAAGTAGAAGGCCTTATTGACTTGTCTAGCAGTGTTGAAGAGCATAGTTATCGTATATTGCAAGAAGCGATGAATAATATTAAAAAGCATGCACAAACGAATCATGCACATGTACTCTTGCATCAACATGAAAATAAGTTTGATATGGTAATCTCAGATAAGGGCGCTGGATTTAATCCTGACTGGATTGACCAAACCTCCCATGGTATTTATAATATGCGTCAACGTATCAAACAAATACAAGGAAAAATGGAGATAAATTCTAAATTGGGACAAGGGACAACAATACGCTTAAGTGTACCATTGACTCAAACAGAGAAGGAGACAAAACATGAATCAAGTCGTTTTGATAGATGATCATTACATTGTACGTCAAGGTTTGGAATTTTTGATTTCAACCATTGATGATTTAGCTGTACAAGGTTCTTTTGCGAACGGCAAGGCATTTATAGCTGAATTAGAACAAAGTGGACAACATCCTGATATTGTACTGCTTGATTTAGTAATGCCTGAGATGAATGGTATTGAAGTGACAGAATATCTTAAATCACATTATCCTGAAATCAAAATATTAGTGTTAACCAGTTATGCGGATGATGAACATGTGATTTCAGCAATTAATAAAGGGGCAGACGGATATGAAATGAAAGATGTCGAGCCTGAGCAACTAATTACATCTATACATAAAGTTTTGCAAGGAGAAAAAATCATACACCCTGAAGTACAAAAAGTGATGGAAGATGTAGCGAAAAAACCGCATCATGTCAATAAACTCTCTAATCGTGAAAAAGACGTCTTAAAAGAAATGGCAAAAGGTAAAACGAACCGCGAAATCGCTGAAGCTTTATATGTCTCTGAAAAAACGATTAAAACACATGTCAGTCACATTTTCTCTAAATTACAAGTCAGTGATCGTACACAAGCTGCTATTTATGCAATGGAAAATAAACTTATCTAATTCAACATTAAACGTATTTGAAAGGTTAGTCTAATAACTTTCATATACGTTTTTTTATTTTGTGAAAAAACAGCACAATAAAATGTATATTTACTATTTATGTAAAATTAGACTATAATAGAACTATACAAAGGGGGATGAGACATATGAAGAGTAAAAAGTTAACAATGAACATTGTCATTGCACTTGTAGCAGGGATTATTATCGGATCCATTTGCGACATTTATGCAGACACAAGTTTAGTAAAAGGGGTAGACCAATATTTCTTTAACACAGTAGGTCAAATATTTCTAAACTTAATCTTTATGCTCGTAGTACCAGTCGTATTTGTATCGATTGTATTAGGGGTAGTTGGTGTCGGTGATCCGAAATTATTAGGCGGTATCGGCTTAAAAACACTAGTGTTTTTCTTATGTACGACAGCGATTGCGATTACAATTGCGATTGTATTGGCATTAGTGGTAAAACCAGGTGCAGGCCATTCAGACTTAATGAAAAGTACCGAGGTAGCTTCATATCAAAAAACGTTAGATAAACAAAGTGAAGGGGCAGAAGCACCGGCAAATCAAACTTTTGATCAAACTTTAATCAATCTGTTTCCAAAAAATCCAATTGAATCGATGACTCAAGGTAATATGTTGCAAGTGATTACGTTCTCGATTTTCATTGGGATCGGGATGATGGTATTAGGCGATAAAGCTTTAGTCGTCCGACAGTTTTTTGAACAATTTAACGAGATACTGATGTATATTATTTCAATGATTATGCGTGTGTTTGCGCCGATTGGAACGTTCTGTTTAGTAGCACATGCATTTACAGGAGCTGGACTTGGTGCAATCAAACAACTAGGTTTATACTTCATTGTTGTATTAGCTGCTTTAATTCTACATTTCTTCTTAATTTATGGCGGTACAATCAAATTTATCGCTAAAGACAGCCCAATCAAATTCTTTAAAGGATTTATTCCAGCGATTACGATTGGTTTCGGCGGTTCAAGTTCTAATGCGGCACTGCCAGTTTCAATGGAATGTACCAAGAAAATGGGGGTACGACCAGCTATTGCGTCGTTTGTACAACCGCTTGGTGCAACTATCAATATGGATGGTACTGCTATCATGCAGGGGGTTGCAACCGTCTTTATCGCACAAATTTCAGGTGCGCAACTAACAATCTTACAAATTTTAACAGTGATTGTGATTGCGGTCATTGCAAGTATCGGTACAGCAGGGGTGCCTGGAGTAGGATTAATTATGTTAGCAATGGTACTTACAGCTGTTGATTTAAATCCTGCCGCAATTGGTATTATTATTGGTATTGACCGACTCTTAGACATGACACGTACAGCTGTAAATATTACAGGGGATGCAGCATGTGCATTTATGATTTCTAAGCAAGAAGATAGAAAAGCAATCAGTTCATAGTATATGACAGGGGATTGAGATGTTCTAGCAACGTCTCGGTCTTTTTTTATTTTGTGAAAATATGACTTAACTGTGAAAAGAATATTTCTACTTTAAGGTAAAATTAACTTAAAATGTAAAAATCACTTGAAATATCGCAAATTTTCGCCATAATAGAATAAGGGTATAAAACCACCAGATCAAGCGTAACCAATTCCGTTAAAATGTAAGGAATTGGCAAATATATAATTTATGACGTGTTTGATTATTTAGACAATTTCGGCTTTATCAAAATACGTCATAAAAGCAAAATTCGCTCTTTTAATTTTTCGCATTTTGTATTAAGATGTAATTTGTGTTTCAAGAATTGTGTATTATTGCAATTTCTTGCGTACGGAAAGATTACACAATAGAAAGGTAGAGTAATAATGGACAGACAAAGTTTTACAGATTTAATTCAAACTAAGTTCAAGATGGTGAGAATAGAAGCGGGCTACACTCAAGATACGATGGCTCAAACAATCGGACTATCAAAGAAAACACTCGTACAAATTGAGAAAGAACGCGTTTTACCAAACTGGACTACATGTGTTTCAATTTGCGCTTTATTCAGAGACTCTGATGTCTTAAATAGTACTTTTGGATGTGACCCCCTTGAAATCGTCCAAACAATTTCTAGAAATCACTGTGCATATCCTAAACATGCCACAACAAGTGATATCTACTGGAATACATTAGATTCTAAAAATGGATTTATCCTGCAAAGTAATAAAGTCAGTGAAATCTACCGTGTATTAAATCAAAACAAACAACCTATTTTTGGTACTTCTAAATTAAGAGAAGCTGAAACATATTTCGGAAGAATCTCTAAAGATGAATTAGTACATGCTTAATTCAATACGATAAATAAGTGATAACAGAATCTCTAATAGAGGTTGATACACTTTTTATCCCATGTATGACTTTACTTAAAAGATTGATGGCGTTATTCCATCAATCTTTTTTTGCGTTTAGAAACATCTGAATTGTGAATGTAAAGAGATATATTGTAATATTAAACCTACGAGTGATTGAAAAGGAGATAAAAAATTATGCACGCATTTTTCGTCATATTATTTATGATTGTAATTGGCGCAATTATTGGCGGTGTTACGAATATCATTGCGATTAAAATGTTATTCCATCCGCAAAAAGCTTATCATATCGGAAAGTGGCGTATTCCATTTACACCTGGATTAGTACCTAAACGTAGAGAAGAAATCGCGAATAAAATTGGTCGCGTTATTGAAGAACATTTAATTACTGAAGCACTGATTAAAGAAAAAATCAGTTCAGCGAGTGCAAGACAAGCAATTGAAGGATTTATTTCACAGCAAATCAATAAACTAAGCAGTGATCGTGCAACTTTGCAAAACTTTGCGCAATCATTAGATATAGATTTTGAAACAGCAGCGCAGCAAAAGGTTCAGCAACTGATTGAAGATAAGTTGCAACAATACTATCAAGAACATGGTCAATCCGAATTGCGCACTTTAATACCTGAGGCATTGGAAGCGGAGATAGATGAGAAAGTCGAAAGTTTAACACCATTACTGTGTGATCGTGCACGCATCTATTTGTCTTCTCAAAAAGGGGAACAAGATATCTATAATATGTTAGATACTTTCTTTGAGGAGAAAGGTAAAATTGTCGGCTTGCTTGAGATGTTTATGACAAGAGCGAGCATTGCTGAGCGTATTCAAGTGGAATTGATTCGTTTAACAAATCATCCGAAAGCACGTCAAATTGCAGCACAGTTGATTAGAAATGAATACCAAACATTAAAAGGTAAACACTTGAATCAAGTCTTATCACAAGCGCAATTTACAAATATCAAAGATAAAATGATTCCAATTATGATGGCGTATATCGATATCCCTCATAAAGCGAACCAACCAATTTCTGAATTAGCACCTGGCTTAGTACAGTATGCTCAAGCACATGCTGCAAGCTTTATTACCGATTTAATTGTAAATAAAGCAGCGGAGCATATTTCATCAATTATGAAACAAGTCAATTTAAGTGCGATTGTTGAAGAACAAATCAATTCATTCGACCTAGACTATATTGAACGATTGATTATTGAAATTGCGAATAAGGAATTAAAATTAATTATGATGCTCGGGTTCTTACTTGGAGGAATTATTGGTTGTTTCCAAGGTATTATTGCATTATTCGTTTAAAATGAATCGTGTTGGGAATGTGATTAGTGGCAGTTAATAAGAAATTGGGTAAATGTTTCGACACTGTTATATATTTATGTTATGTTTATTGACGACGTAGTAAAACAATAACTTATAGGAGTGAATTTGAAATGGCAGTAGATTTAAAAGAACAAGCACAAAAATTAGAAGAGGCTTTAAGAGAAAGCAATGAGTATCAAGCAATTAAAGATGCTTATGACAAAGTTAAAGCTAACGAAGAATCTAAAAAGTTATTCGATGAGTTCCGTGAAACACAATTGAAATTCCAACAAATGCAAATGCAAGGACAACAAATCGAAGAAGAAGACTTACAAAAAGCTCAAGAGCAAGCACAAGCAATTGAAAAAGACGAAAACATTGCTGAATTAATGCAAGCTGAACAACAAATGAGCCAAGTTTTCCAAGAAATCAACCAAATCATCGTAAAACCTTTAGATGAAGTTTACGCTGAAGGCGAACAATAATAATTAGACATTTTAACTGTCGGGTGACTTCACCCGGCAGTTTTTTCATGTTTTTGTTATCTGTGTTCTTTAGACGCATAGCAGGCGACTATGGTAAAATAAGATGATACTTTGATTACAAATCAATTGAATTTACATAATTTATATAGAATTTGGATTATATGAAAAAGGAGCTTACTATATATGGTGAAATTTATTCATTGTGCAGATTTACACCTAGATAGCCCGTTTAAAACGCATAGCCATTTAAGTGAAAACATTTATGAAGATGTGAAAAAGAGTACGTATGAAAGTTTTAAGACACTTGTTAATTTCGCATTACAAGAAGAAGTTGATTTTATCGTCATAGCCGGTGATGTCTTTGATGATCATAACCGTACGTTAAGAGCTGAAGTATTTTTAAAAGAACAATTTGAACGCTTAAAGAAAGAGCAGATATTTGTGTATATGTGTCATGGAAATCATGATCCGCTATCAGATAGTGTTGTAACAGACTGGCCAGAAAATGTTTCAGTGTTTGATAAAAATGTTGAGACGTATCAAACCATTACAAAGAATGGTGAAAAGATTTTATTACATGGTTTCAGTTATCAAGATCATGCAAGTTACGAAAACAAATTAGATGAGTATCCTTCTAGCCAAGGAGAGAAAGGCCTGCATATTGGTGTACTGCATGGTACCTATAGCAAATCCTCTACGAAGCACCGTTATACTGAATTTCGATTAGAAGATTTAAACTCTAAACTTTATCATTACTGGGCACTCGGCCATATTCATGAACGTCAACAAATTAATGATATGCCACCGACGTACTATCCTGGTAATATACAAGGCCGTCATTTCAATGAAATGGGAGATAAAGGTTTTCTACTTGTAGAAGGGGACGAATTTAAATTAAATGTTGAATTTGTACCTTCACATTTTATTCGTTTTGATGAAATTAAAATTGAAACAAAACAAACAACAAAGCAAGGCATTTATGATGTGGTACAAAAATTTAAAAATCAAGTCAGAAAACAAGGTAAAGCTATCTATAGAGTTTATTTAGAGATTGATAGCGATGAGCCTGTGTCTTCTCAAGATTTAATGCAAGTGGAAGCAATGTTGAAAGAATACGAAGAAAATGAAAATAACTTCGTGTTTATTGAATCTTTAATTGTTTCTTATAAAGATGATGACACAAGACCACTTGAGCATGAATTTTCTCAAGAATTGAAAGCTGATGACGCAATTTTTACAAATGCGATGAGTGATCTTTACCTAAATCCTAAAGCAACTAAGTTTTTAGATAACTATGATGACTTTGATAAGGTAGAATTGATTAATCGTGCAGAGGCATTGCTTAAGTCAGGTTTAAGAGGTGAGCAATCATGAAGATTTTAGCATTAGATATATATGGTTATGGTAAGTTCGTTGAAAGAACAATTAAATTTAATAAGTCATTAACACAAATATATGGTGAGAATGAAGCTGGTAAATCAACAATCCAAGCTTTTATCCATTCAATTTTATTCGGCTTTCCGACTAAAAGAGAAAACGAACCGCGTTTTGAACCGAGATTAGGTAACCAATATGGCGGCAAGCTTTATTTGAAGTTAGATGATGGACAAGAAATCCAAGTTGAACGTGTGAAAGGTGCAGCGCAAGGTGATGTTAAAGTCTATCTTGAAAATGGCGGTATCCGTGATGAAGAATGGCTGCAAAATAAATTAAATTATATCGACAAGAATACATATAAAGGCATTTATTCTTTCGATGTTTTAGGTTTACAAAATATCAATCGCAATATGGATGAGAAACAACTTCAAGAATACTTGTTGCAAGCAGGTGCTTTAGGATCCACGCAATTTACAACCATGAGAGAACAATTAGAAGCACAAAAAGCAGCGTTATATAAACGTTCAGGGAAGAATCCTGTCATTAATCAGCAATTAGAGCAATTAAACGATTTACAAAACCAAATCAGAGCACATGAAAGCGAATTGGAATCTTATCATAGTCTGATTGATGAAAGAGATAAAGCTGAACGTCGTTTAGATCATCTTCAACAAAACTTGATGCAATTATCTAAGATGCATGAAGCGAAACAAAAAGAATTAGCATTATTAGATCAAGCGCAAGAATGGAAAGCACTAGAGCATGAATTGAACATCGAACCGCTAGACTTCCCAGAACAAGGGATTGAGCGATATGAAGCATCTAAAGCACGTAGAGATCAGTTGAAGAAAGATATCAGCCTACGCCAAGAAAAATTAACGCAGTTACAACAAGAAAATGAACAAATTGATGTCCCGAAACAATCTGATATCGATGCGTTAAATAATATTGCTAAACAAGAAAATGACATTAAACAAAAAGAAACACAACTACAAGCTCTGAATAAAGAGATTGAAGATAAATCAAGAGAAATCGAAGGTCTTAAATCTAATATTGGTTGGCAAGAAGATCACGATAATATAGATACTTCTGAAAGTATGAAAAGTTTCGTCAGCAAGCAAATTGTGAAGAAACAAGATCAAGCCTCATACATGACTCAATTAGAACGTACTTTAGAAGAACAACAAATAGAACAAGCAAACAACGAAGAAGAAAAGCAACAAGTTGAAGATGCGCTCGTTTCTGATGAAGTATTTGAGAAGAAAAAAGAATATAATCAAAAGTCCATTGAGTTAAATGAAAAGAAAAATCTTTATCAAAAAATGAAAGAAGCTTTTGATTCAGAACAGGCTGAACGAAATCGTAAACAAAAAACAACAAGAATTATCTTTATTGTATTAGCAATTGTCAGTGCTGGTTTAGCAGTCTTCTCATTTGCGACGCAAGCACTTTTATTTGCGATTATCTTCGCTGTTGCTGCGGTAGGCTTTATAGTAGGTGCGATTTTATTCAAGTCATCAGAAATCGGTCATAGTGAAACATTCTCTAATGAAATTTCACAATTAGAACAAGAGAATGCAGCACTCGAAGATAAATATGACTTAGACTTTGATTTAGATGATCAAGCTCGCTTGAGAAATCAACATCATAGTGTAGATAAATCTATCAGTATTTTGAATTCTAAAATTGAGTTGACTGAAGATAAGTTAGCAGAAGCACAACAAAATCATGAACGTTTTGACCAAAATATTCAGGAAGTCAAAGCTGATTTACATGTTTCAGAAAAAATGTCAGATGATTTATTGATTGATGGTATTAAAACAATCGAACGTATTCAATCGTTAAAACAACGTGTTTCTGAATTACAAGAACAACATTCTGCATTGAAATCAGAAGTTGATGCGTTCTATGATCATGCGCAAGCAGTGACAAAAAATCAAATCAGTGATTTTAAATCAGCTGCACTCTTCCATGATACAAATCGTTGGTTGAAACAAGCAGAAGAAAATCAAACAAGATGGAATCGCAATGATGAAGACATCCAACTTTTAACTAATGAACTGAAACAGTTGAATGAGCGTTTAGATGAACATAATCAATCTATTAACAGCTTATTTGATTTTGTGAAAGTTGGAGATGAGGAAGCGTATTATCGTTACCATCATCGTTATGTGACTTACAAAGATAATCACAGTAGATATCAAGATCTTAATAAATATTTAGAAAATCAAAATATGATGTACGATGAAGCATCTGATTTAAGTGATAAAACAAAAGTACAGTTAGAAGAAGAAAATAACAGATTATCTTCACAAGTTGATGAATATAATGATAAGTATCTTACGTTACAATCAGAAGTCAGCGATTTAACTGCACAAATCAAACATATGGAAACGGATGATACATTAACGCAATTACGTCATCGTTACTATATGCTTAGAAATCAAATGAATGAAAATGCGAAAGATTGGGCAAGCCTCAGCTATTTACAAGCGTTAGTAGATGCACATATCAAACAAATTAAAGATAAGCGTTTACCACAAGTCATTGATGAAGCTACTGAAATCTTTAAACAATTGACGCATGATAATTATACGCAAGTCACATATGAAAATGAGGATGTCAGAGTTAAACATCGTAATGGTCAAATGTATCAGCCAAATGAAATCAGTCAATCAACGAAAGAAGCGTTATACATTGCCTTGCGTTTAAGCTTAATCAAAATTTTGAAACCTTATTATTCAATGCCAATCATTATCGATGATGCCTTCGTTCATTTTGACAAGCATCGTAAAGGTGCTATGATAGACTACTTGAAATCTTTATCAGCAGAATATCAAATTTTATACTTTACATGTTCAAAAGATAATAATATTCCTGCTAAACAAACAGTTATTTTAGAAAAACTAGAAGAAGGAGGCAAAAAATGAGAAATGTAGAAAAGCTTCAACCTGGAGATTCGGTAGATCATTTTTTCTTAATCCATCGAGCTGCTCAGGGTGTTACTGCGCAAGGCAAAGACTATATGACTTTGTATTTACAAGATAAAAGCGGTGAAATTGAAGCTAAAGTATGGACAGTAACAAAGCAAGATATGGAAGTCCTAAAACCAGAAACAATCATTCATGCTAAAGGCGATGTGATTAATTATCGTGGCCGTAAACAAATGAAAGTAAATCAGTTTAAATTAGCAGAACCTGCTGATGGATTATCAGCTAAAGATTTCATTGATGGTGCGCCGTTAACACCAGATCAAATCAAAGAACAAATTGATTACTTTTTATTGGAAATTGAAAATAGTAAACTTCAACGTCTAACAAGGCATATGTTGAAAAAACATCATGACACGTTTTATGTCTTTCCAGCTGCAAGTTCCTTTCATCATAACTTTGCGAGCGGTTTAAGTTATCATGTTTTAACGATGCTGAAGATAGCTAAAAGTTTATGCGATATCTATCCGATGTTAAATAAAAGTTTGTTATATAGTGGCGTGATTTTACATGATATCGGTAAAGTTAAAGAGTTAAGCGGACCGGTTGCAACGTCATATACGGTTGAAGGTAACTTATTAGGCCATATCTCTATCGCAAGTGAAGAAGTGACAAAAGCTGCAGAAGAGTTAGGTATTGAAGGTGAAGAAGTGATGTTGCTAAAACATATGATTTTATCACATCATGGTAAACTAGAATATGGTTCACCTAAATTACCGATGCTGAAAGAAGCAGAAATTCTAACGTACATCGATAATATCGATGCTAGAATGAATATGTTTGAGAAAGCTTTCAAGAAAGCGAGAAAAGGACAGTTCACTGAACGTTTATTTGCAATGGAAAACAGACAATTTTATAATCCAGAGAGTTTAGATTAATCTATCTCTTAACAATAAAAAGCTGAATTCCGAGTGGAATTCAGCTTTATTTTAGCTTTAAGACTTATTAAGGCGTTTGCATACCTTCGCCGCCTTGAGACTGTTGTTTAAGTTTGTCAGGGTTCAAGATAGAGTCTTCGACTGCTTTTTTAATATCTCTATCTTTGAAATCAACGTTAAATTCTTTTAGTAAGTCTTTGTAAGCCTCTACTAAAATCTTAGGATCTTTTTGAACTTTATTTTGGATGATTTGTGATTTCAACTTATCTTTTTCTGATGAGAAATCAGTTGGTTGATCTGCTTTGATGATATGATAACCATAATCTGATTTAACGACATCTGAGATTTCGCCATCTTTCAATTTGAATAGTGCTTTATCAAATGGTTTTACCATTTGGCCTTTAATAACATAATCTAAGCTGCCGTCTTTTTTAGCACTTGCTTCATCCATAGATTCTTTTTTAGCGATTTCTCCGAATTTATCAGGATTTTTCTTCACTTCTTTTTGGATTTTCTCTGCTTTAGCTTTCGCTTCTTTATCACTTAAACCTTCTTTATCTTTATCATCAGATTTCACTTTGATTAAGATATGAGAAGCTTTTTTAGTGTCTTCTTTAAGCTCTTTATCAGAAACTTTAACTTTATCCATTAACATTTGTTTTTGGTAAGCTTGCAATTTCTTTTGTTCCTTATAGTCTTTTAGTGTCATACCTTGTTGTTTTAGAGCACTTTCAAATTGGTCTTTACCGCCATATTGTTTTTGCTCATCTTTGATTTGTTTATCAATTTCTTTATCATCAACTTTGTCAGCATATTTTTTCTCTAGTAATTTGCCTAACAAAATTTCAAAAGAACTATTAGCGATTTGTTCTTTACCGATTTTTTTCATGACATCTTCTACTTTAACATCTCCAGCTTTAGAAGATATTAAGACGTTTTCTTTAGAATCTGTGGCATGATTCCCGCATGCACTTAATAGCACAGCACTCGCTGTAATTGGAATCATAACTTTTTTTAATGATTTCATAACGCAGTCTCCTTTTTCAAAATATAACAATGTTAATATACCATAATATGAATCTGATACAAATTCATTACTGTTGTCTTCAGACTAAAGTATTAAAAATGAGATAAACAAAAGCACCTTAAACATAAAATAACATGTTCAAGGTGCTGCTTGTATCATTAATTAAAATTTGTGTCTAACGGCATATCATATTTATTTAAGATATTAAAACCTGTGCAATGTTCTTCAATGTATCTGCCTTCATTTGAGAATAAGATCAATTTTAAATACATAAAGTCCATCACAGAGAAACCAGCGTTTAGTGACAGTAGGAACATGAAATAATGACCGTACTGCGGCATTAATGTTGCCATATAAATACTTGCTGCAGTAATCACGATAACTGGTGCAATTAAGCATAAGCAGAATAAATATTTATTCACTGGCGTACTGACATATAAGTTATATAAAGGTATCCATGGTCGCTTAGTAAGACGTTTCTTTTTAAAGTGTTTGTAGTAGGGTGCTAAAACAATTAAATGAATGAGTTTATGAATTGGATAAAGTAATAACACCGCTATTAGAAACACGAAAAAGTACCGGTCTGTGATCTCTTTATTGGATAAAAATATCAATACTTCATAGCTGATTAAAAATGTGATAATAGTTGTGACAACAGCAATAAAAAAGATACGGGGTAAGCCAAATCTTGTATTAATGTCAATTTGACGTGAGCATAAAAACATCACGATACCTCCTCGCATTATTTATTTGTTTTTTCGTTTATTTTGGGATATTTTTTCTAAGTTCTTATCAATACTTAGGTATTATCTATCTTTCTAATGAAAGAGTCAAGTATTAATTATGAGGAAATTTTAGGCTAATTAAGTGGCATGTTTAGAAGAGGGGAGAATGCTGTAATATCGCATGTTCATGAAGTTTAAAATTTAAAAGAAAAGACCAGGACAACACGATGTTGTTCTGATCTTAAATACTCATTATTCAGCTTCAGTGTCCACTTGTTTCTTTTTAGGTTCCACTGCAGCTGTTTGATTTTGTTGTACCGTTTCACGCTGGTCTTTACCAACAGGTTGTTGTTTTGGTGTGTACGGTGTGATGTTTTTCTTATCAGGGCTTTTCGTAATGCCTTGCACCGTTTCACCGATAACTTCACCGCGTTTTTGGATATCTTGAATATTTTCTTGAATATGATTGATATTTGGTTGAATATCTTTCATAAAGTCGCTAATCAAAGTTTTAACTTCATCGACGATAGTTTTAACTTCTTGCGTACCGTCTTTGATTTGATTAACATAGCTTGAAATATTAGATGATTGTTGTTTAATTGCTTTTGTACTGTCGTCAAATTCAGTTTGGCCAGCTTTAGAACTGTTTTTATTAAAAGCAGTTACAGCAAGACCAGCAGCAGTACCAGCAACTAATCCACCTAAAATGCGAATTACTTTCATAGGTTAGTCTCCTTATTTAATGATGTTGAGTTTAGATATAGTATGTTATTACCCGAAAATTAGGTAATCATTCAAAATGTGCTTGAATCTCTTGTGCAATTTTAGCTTTTGCTTCATCGCCTAATTCTTCTTCGTGTGTAATCCATTTATAACCGAAGCCATCCACATCATTTTCGTATCTTGGTAAGAAGTGGAAATGTAAGTGGAATACAGATTGGTCTGCAAATTCACCATTGTTTTGAATGATGTTTAAGCCGTCTGGATTAAATGCTTTTTTAATTGCGTTGGCAATTTTAGGCATTGCTGCACCGATATGCTGCATTGTTTCTGGATCAGTTTCGAAAATGTTTGGTGAAGCTTTCTTAGGTACAAGCAAAGTGTGACCTTTCGTTACTTGCGAAATATCTAAGAATGCATAGACATAATCATCTTCATAAACTTTATAACTTGGGATTTCACCATCAATGATTTTGCTGAAAATTGTTTCTGACATCACAATTCACTCCTTAAAAGGTTTACTTAAAGTACATTATAGCATTACCCGCCTTTAAACGTCATGTCACGAATGATTTCTCTATGAGTTAATACATGCTTTTTGGTACAATAAAGAACAGTTGGAGGTTATGAATATGACTGTTAAAGTAGAACATCTCACAGGTGGTTATGGTAAAAAACCTGTGATTCAAGATATTAGTTTTGAATTAAAAAATGGTGAAATTGTAGGCTTGATCGGCCTTAACGGTGCAGGGAAAAGTACGACAATCAAGCACATGCTCGGATTGTTAACACCTGCTGCAGGTGAACTTTCTATTTCAGGTACTAACATCAAAGAAGACATTGAGACCTATAGACATAAATTATCGTATATTCCTGAAGCACCGGTCATATATGAAGAATTAACATTACAAGAACATATTGATATGACTGCAATGGCTTACGGCATTGATAAACAAACTGCAATGGATCGTGCCATGCCGTTATTAAAAACATTTCGTTTAGAAAAAGAACTCCAAGTTTTTCCAAGTCATTTTTCTAAAGGGATGAAACAGAAGGTCATGATAATTTGCGCCTTTATCGTCAACCCTGAACTTTATATCATTGACGAGCCATTTCTTGGTTTGGATCCATTAGGTATTCAATCCATGTTGGATTTAATGGTAGAGAAGAAGAATGAAGGGCGTACTGTGTTGATGAGTACACATATATTAGCAACAGCCGAACGTTATTGTGATCGCTTCATCATCCTTGATGAAGGCCGTATCGTTGCTTTTGGTAATTTAGATGAACTTAGAGCACAAACAGGTTTACATGATAAAACATTAGATGAAATTTATATTCATGTGACGCAAGGTGGTCAAAACGTATGACAGACCATCGCGCCATAGAATTATTTAACCAAAGAAGAACAGCAATCAGTAAAGAAAAAGCCTACTATAATAAATTTATTTTTAATGGGCACTTTTCAGTATTTCTATTGATTTTATTCGGTGCGTTTATATTAGGCTACGGTAACTGGCTTAAACATATTCCATCTGGCATACCATATGCATTATTAGCAAGTATCGCTGTTGCTGTAATTTCGATCTTTCCTTTACGAACTTTGTTTAAAGAGGCAGATCGTTTATTCCTATTACCATTTGAACGGCATATGCGTAGCTATTTGAACTATAGTATTATTTATAGTTATTTAAATAGAATAGCTTTGCAAGTGGTTGTATTAATTGTACTCTTTCCATTATTCAGTAGACTTGAAGCGGGCAATCTGCTTTACTACGCATTATTTGCGGTTGCCGCTTTAATTTATCCATATCTCGGCTTAATTGCCAAATTAGAGTGGATGCAGGCAAAAAGGCATTTATGGATTATGCAAGTCCTGCAATGGCTGCTCTTTGCAATCACATACGTTTTAATTTTAGGTGCACATCAATGGTTTGGTTTATTGCTTGTTATTGTATTTATCGCATGGATTATTGTTCTAAAGAAAAGTAATGCAAAACGTTTATTGCCATGGGAAGCGCTGATTGCAATTGAACAGCAACATCACATGAATTACTATAAATTCGTCAATATGTTCACTGATGTAAAACACTTGCGCTCAGCGGCAGTACGTCGTCGTTATTTGGATTTCTTATTGCCGAGACCGCGTTCAAATCAATATAACGCAAAGCATATGTATTTATTTCTATTTAAACGTAGCTTCTTAAGAGGTAAAGATGCATTCAATATCATTTTACGATTAGTTATTATTGCACTTGTGTTAATGATTTGGCTTTCGAATCAATGGATTTCATTAATTGTAGGCGAACTGTTTATGTATATAATTTTACTGCAAACAGCACAGTTCTATACACAACAAGCTTATGGGTTATGGCCGCAAGTTTGGCCTATACCTGAAGAAAGAGTAATTCAAGGCTATGGTCAGTTTCTATATCATATTATGTTTGGTATCGGTGTAATATTAGCGTTAACATACGCTATCCTTTTCCCGCCACAATTTTATATGGCATTAGTATTCTTTGTGGTGGGTTGGTTGACAATCAGAAATATTATCAAGAAATTGAAATACCAAGAAGCCTTATTAAAAGACTAATTCTAAATATATAAAAACAACGTCTCATTAGCAATTTAAGCTAATGGACGTTGTTTTGTTTTTTAGATACTTTTGCTTAATCTTTATCCACCGGATAGAGGAAACGTTCAAAATAACTTGAATGTTGGCCGCTAGAACCGAAGAATTGAGATAACGCTGTTTTAGAGAAGTTATTTTGATAAACTTGAGAAGATTTGAAATCTTCAAAGTTACTACGCTCAGCAAAACCAAAGTAGATTTTGTAAGTTGTTCCTTTAATTGGTTTTAAGAAACGGTAACATTTGAATCCAGGGAATTTATCCAAGTTTAAAGATAATGATGTTAATCGTTTTTCTAATTGATACATATGATTTTCTGAAGTTGGGATAAAGACAACTGCATAGAAACATTCTTCTTCAAGTTCATTAATGCTTGAAAGTACTTCATATTTAAGTGGTTCTTTTAAAGCAGTTGGTTGTTCAGTTTCTTCAAAAATCACTGATGAATCATTTGTTGAGAATAAAAATAAGTTATGATCTGGGTTGTTTAATCGAATTTGGTTA
This sequence comes from Staphylococcus sp. HMSC061G12, assembly GCF_001838465.1. Lineage (NCBI taxonomy): Bacteria > Bacillati > Bacillota > Bacilli > Caryophanales > Staphylococcaceae > Staphylococcus > Staphylococcus sp. HMSC061G12. Next base: position 11,150 of record NZ_KV837063.1, on the reverse strand, counting down.
AGGTATCCGAATGTACCATAGGATGCATATAATTTCATGGCACGTTCCTCCTTTTTTTGTATTATTCTACAAAGAATAAAAATAAGTTTCTAGCAATTAAAAATACTAGTAGTCTTATTATATAGTATTAGTAGGGCAATTTGATATAGAAATGATGAAAATGTTTCAGATTTTGAAAACGGAACCAATGAGGATTTTAACAAATTATGTCATAATGTAATATGTTGCAACTAAAGAAGGTAAGCACGTAGAAAAAGTTTACACGATTGTGATTTGCTATGTCTTTTTTATGACATTTACATCCAACAAAATACGTGTATTCTACGGATATGCTAGAATAGATTAGAATGATTATAATTTTGGGAGGATACTGTGGTGCATCAAAAAAATAATACAATTTTAAAGATGATTAAGGGAGAAGAGGTTGAACACACTCCATTATGGTTTATGCGACAAGCAGGTCGTTCTCAACCTGAATATCGTGCCTTAAAAGAGAAATATTCGTTATTTGAAATTACACACCAACCTGAATTGTGTGCTTATGTTACACATTTACCAGTAGATCACTATCAAACTGACGCAGCAATTTTATATAAAGATATCATGACACCATTAAAACCGATTGGTGTAGATGTAGAGATTAAATCTGGTATCGGTCCTGTGATTGAGAATACAATCAAAACGATTCAAGATGTAGAAAAGCTAGGACAAATTGATCCAAAACGCGATGTACCTTACGTGTTAGATACGATTAAGCTCTTAACGGAAGAAAAATTGAATGTGCCTTTAATTGGTTTTGTCGGCGCACCATTTACTTTAGCAAGTTATATGATTGAAGGTGGACCTTCTAAAAATTATCACTTCACTAAAGCTATGATGTATCGTGATGAGGCAACATGGTTTGCGTTAATGAATCATTTAGTAGATATGTCTATCACGTATGCGAATGCACAAATCGAAGCGGGTGCAGAGTTGATTCAAATCTTTGATTCGTGGATTGGCGCATTAAATGCCCCTGATTTCAGATATTACATTAAGCCGCATATGGAACGCTTAATTAAAGGGATTAAAGCAGAACATGATGTGCCGGTTATCTTATTCGGTGTGAATGCTACACATTTAATTGAAGAATGGAATTCACTTCCGATTGATGTATTAGGTATTGATTGGCGTACAACAATCAAAGATACTGCTGATGCAGGTGTTAGGAAAACAATTCAAGGCAACTTAGATCCTTCATTGTTATTAGCACCATGGGAAGTTATTCAGCCGCGCTTAGATGAAATATTAGATCAAGGAATGGCTTACGGCAAACACATCTTCAACTTAGGACACGGGGTATTCCCAGAAGTGAAACCAGAAACGTTGAAGAAAATTGCTGATTATGTCCATGAATATACAAAACGAAAATAATTTAAATGCAAAATGAACGGTAAAGGAAGGGTTTAATATGACTCGAACTATTGGACTGCTCGTGATGGCGTATGGTACGCCTTATCAAGAAAGTGATATAGAGCCGTACTACACAGATATTCGTCACGGTAAAAAACCGACACCAGAAGAAGTTCAAAATTTAAAAGATCGCTATGAATTTATAGGTGGGATGTCTCCATTAGCTAGAATTACAGATGAACAAGCGGAGGCATTAAAAGATAGATTGAACTTAATGTATGAAGAACAAGATATTGAGTTTAAAGTCTATGTCGGTTTAAAACATATTCATCCATTTATTGAAGATGCAGTTGAACGTATGCATCAAGATGGTATTACAGAAGCGATTACGATTGTCTTAGCGCCGCATTTCTCTAATTTCTCTGTAGGTTCATATAACAAACGTGCAGCGAAAGCGGCACAAACACATGGTATTAAATTGACGCATGTGAACAGCTTCTATCAACAACCAAAATTTATTCAATACTGGGTGAAACAAATTAATCAAACACTTTCAGACATACCTGAAGCAGAACATGATCGTACTGTTTTGGTTGTTTCAGCACACAGTTTACCTGAGAAGATGATATTAGAATCCAATGATCCATATCCAGAGCAATTAAAAGACAACACAAGATTATTAGAAGAACTTTCAAATATTCAACACACAGCAAGAGGATGGCAGTCTGAAGGTAATACAGGCACACCATGGCTCGGACCGGATGTACAAGATTTAACAAGAAGTTTAAAAGCTGAATATGGCTATGAACATTTTATTTATACGCCAGTTGGTTTTGTTTGTGATCATTTAGAAGTCCTTTATGATAATGATTATGAATGTAAAGTGGTATGTGACGAAGTAGGCGCAACTTATCATCGTCCACCGATGCCAAATACACATCCGCTCTTTATCGGTGCTATGGCAGATGAAGTTTATTATGTTTTAACAACGAAAGAAGAGGATGCAAATGAGTAAGAACATCGCAGTCATCGGCGGAGGGATTACAGGGCTTTCCGCAGCATATTATTTAAAAAAAGAACATCCTGAATATGATGTCACAATAATTGAAGCCACAAATCGTACGGGTGGTAAAATTCAAACGTATCGTAAAGATGGTTTCACGATTGAATTAGGTCCAGAATCTTATTTGGGTCGCAAAACAATTATGACTGATCTTGCGACAGAAGTGGGCTTAGGTGATGAATTAATTACCAACCAAACAGGACAATCTTATATCTATGCACGTAACCGTTTATATCCGATACCTGGTGGTTCTATCATGGGTATACCGACAGATTTAAAACCTTTTATGACAACACAATTAATCTCATTAAAAGGTAAATTACGTGCCGCTATGGATTTAACTAAGAAACCTATTGAAATGGATGGAGATATTTCTGTAGGAGATTTCTTCAGACAACGTTTAGGCGATGAAGTATTGGAAAATCTGATTGAACCTTTAATGGGTGGTATTTATGGTACGGATATCGATAAATTAAGCTTAATGAGTACGTTTCCTAACTTTAAAGAAAGAGAAGAGGAGTTCGGCAGTTTGATCAAAGGTATGCGCCATGAGAAGTTATTAAGACAACGAAAAAAACAATTGTATCCTGGTGCACCTAAAGGGCAATTTAAGCAATTCAGACATGGTTTATCTTCTTTTATCGAAGCGTTAACGCATGCAGTGATTGAACAAGGTACAACAATTCAATATCAAACCAAAGTAGAAGATATCATTGGTTTCCAAAAAGGATATAACGTTGTTTATAATGGCGAAAAACACTTTTATGACGGCGTTTTAGTAACAGTACCACATCAAACATTTATGCAATGGTTCTCAGAAGATCCAGCATTAGATTACTTTAAAACAATGGAAAGTACTTCTGTAGCGACGGTTGTTTTAGCATTTGATGAAAAAGATGTGGTCAATACGTATGATGGTACTGGCTTTGTGATTGCGAGAACTTCTAATACTCGTATTACCGCTTGTACATGGACCAGCAAAAAATGGCCGTTTACAACACCAGAAGGTAAAGTCTTGTTACGTGCTTATGTCGGAAAACCTGGTGATAACATTTTAGAAGAAATGGATGATGAACAGATTGTTGCGACAGTACGTCGTGATTTAAGTCAAATGATGGATATTAAAGGCGATCCGGAATTTTCAATCGTTCATCGTATGCCAAAAAGCATGCCACAGTATCATGTAGGTCATATTCAACAAGTGCGACGTATTCAAGATCATATCAAACATACGTATCCGCACTTACGTATTACTGGTGCAGCATTTGAAGCGGTCGGTTTACCTGATTGTATTCAACAAGGTAAAGATGCCGCAGAATCTTTAGCAGAAGTTGTACAATAAATGTTTTGACATGTCGAATTGTAATGAAAAAGATTGACCTTTTTATCAAATAGGATTAATCTTATAATTGAAGACGATGAGATAATATGATGGATTTTATATTATAGGTATGAGAAATACACAAGAGAAAGATGACCTGAACCTAAGTTTTAATGACGATTGTAAATCGCTAAATATCTTTTGATGAGCACAGAAGATAGGAGACGGTTTTCAATACATTTAAACTGATATTTCAGGTCATTTTCTTTTTGAAAGAGCAAGAGGTGAAGAACATGACTAATATTGTTTTAATTCATGCTCAAGGTGCTGACGCCCACTCAAATTGGTATGAATGGTTAGAACAATCATTAAGGCTAGAAGGATATCATTCAGATATCGTTAATATCCAACATGACTTACCAGTCAATATGGAAGAATGGTTAAAGCAGTTGAATGAGCAGATTGAAATTTCACAATATGAAACATATTTCGTAACACATGGCTTCGGTACGCTTGCGGGGCTGAAATATTTAGAACAACATCCAGATATTCGTATTGAAGGGTTCTTCAGTATTGCAGGGTTTGGTCCGAATGCTGAAGGTGTAAATCCTGATTTATATGTTCCAGATGTTACATTAGACATTGAAGACTTAAAATCACGTATTGACTATTTCTATGGTATCGCATCTAAAGATGATTCGAATGTTCCATATCAAGATACAGAGCGTTTAGTTCAAGCTTTTGATGGTGATATGAAAGTTATTGATGAAGCGGGTCATTTTACGACTGAGGATGGTTATGATACTTTCCTCGCATTAAAGAATAATATGATTAAACGCATGGCTAATTAAATCATTGATAAAAAAGGTCTCTCTGACGTATTTACTCGTTCAGAGAGACCTTTTCATTGTATATTAAGTAATGCTTAACATACGATCTAAGCTTTCTTTCGCATATTTTGCTGTTTCAGCATCAACTTTGATGATGTTATCACGGTTGCCATCTAAAATTTTATCTAAACACCAAGCTAGGTGAGGAAGGTCAATACGGTTCATAGTCAAACATGAACACATTAATGGGTTTAATGAATCAATCGTGATGTCTGTGTAAGTATCTTTTAAACGATTCACTAAGTTCATTTCAGTTCCGATTAACCAACGAGAACCTTTTGGTGCGTTTTTGATAGTTTCAATAATGTAGCGTGTTGAGCCTGCATAATCAGCAGCTTGTACCACTTCGAATTCACATTCAGGGTGTACAATCACATTGATTTCAGGATCACGTTCACGTGCTAAATCGATATGTGCTTTATGGAATTTCTCATGTACAGAACAATGACCTTTCCATAAAACAATACGTAAATCTTCAAGTTTGCCTTCATAAACAAGTTCTTTAGCAATTGGATCCCATACTGCCATTTGTTCAAGTGGAATGCCTAAATCATATGCTGTATTACGTCCTAAGTGTTGGTCAGGTAAGAATAAAATAACTTTACCTTGTTTCAATGCCCAATCCACTACTGATTTTGCGTTACCGCTAGTTACACATGAACCACCGTGTTCGCCAACGAACTTTTTAATCGCTGCAGTAGAATTGACATAAGTTAATGGCAAGATATCTAAGTTGAATTCTTGTGTTAAAACATCATAGCCATGTAAAGCTTGTGTGATATTTGCCATGTCTGCCATAGAACAACCAGCAGATAAATCTGGTAGGTAAATGTCTTGGTGGTCGTCTGTTAAGATGTCTGCTGTTTCTGCCATAAAGTGTACACCGTTAAATACGAAGTATTCAGCAGCAGTATTTTCTTTACAGATACGAGCAAGTTCTAATGAATCACCCGTAATATCGGCAAATTGAACGACCTCATCTTTTTGATAATGATGTGTCGGCATGAATAGGCGATCACCTAATTCATCTTTAATAGATTGAATATGTTGTTCTAACTCCTCAGTTGACATTTTAAGATACTTTTCAGGAATTTCCTTTGATACAGATAACATTGGGTTAAACATTTAAATCACAACCTTTGCAGAAATATCGAGCGCGTTTTGCGCATAAAATAGAGCACCCATTGAAATGAAATCTACGCCAGTTTCAGCGTACGCAACGACATTTGTTTCGTTAATATTACCAGAAGCTTCAGTTTGAATATGTTGAGGAACTGCTTTAAGATGTTCAGCAATCCATTCTGGTGTTTGGTTATCAAACATAATGATGTCTACATCTTGATCGATTGCTGTGTTAAGCATCTCTTCATTTTCAATTTCTACTTCAATTTTATCCATTGGACCTACAACTTTTTTAGCGTTTTGAATCGCAATTTCCATTGATTCAGAGAAAGCGATATGGTTATCTTTCAACATCAATCCATCATTTAAAGAACGACGATGGTTCAAACCACCTCCAACAGTCACCGCAAATTTCTCAAAGATACCTAAGCCTGGTGTTGTTTTTCTTGTATCTACAATGCGCGTAGAAGTATGCGCAATTTTTTCTGCGATACGATGTGTTTGTGTGGCAATACCTGACATACGTTGAATTAAGTTCAGAACAATACGTTCCATAGTAAGTAATACGTAAACAGGACCTGTAATTTCAGCGATGATATCACCAGGTTTGACTGTCTCACCATCTTTGATTTTTTGGTCGATATCGATGTGACTCTTTAATAACTTGAATCCTTCTTTGATAATAGTTTCGCCGCAAAAGATACCGTTATCTTTTGATTTTAAGTACATTGTACCTTGTTGTGTCTGATCAAAGATGTGTGTTGCTAAATCACCATATTGATTATCTTCAATGTAATATTGAGTGATTTTCTCTCTGACGAGTAGTGGATTTAACATGTTCCATGCCTCCTGAATTGATTTCAATAAGTTCAAATTGTAATTGCTTATCTTGATGTGGATAATCAAGTCTGTAATGTACGCCTCTTGATTCTTGACGAGCAAGCGCTGCTGTACAGACGATTTGTAGTAATTTGACAGTACAATAACGTTGCCATTTTGATTTATCGACATATTCTGTTTCAGATGTTTCGAATAATGTCTGTTCAATTTCTTTCAAATAGTTTTGCATTTTGATTCCTTTACGTTCCACACCTAAAATGTCAAAACTTTTTTGTTGTAATTGTGCAGCTCTATCAGCTGAGATAGAAGGTATTTTAAATACTGGATTAAAATGACTATGACTGACAGGTTGTAAAGTTTGATTTAACTTCTCGGCACATAAAGCACCCATAACTAAACCTTCTAATAATGAATTACTGGCTAAGCGGTTGGCACCATGAAAGTTTGTACAAGCCGCTTCTCCAATCGCATACACGCCTTCAAGACTTGTTGTACCATCAATCTCTGATTTAATGCCGCCGACGGTATAGTGTGCACCTGGTGTAACAGGAATGCGTTGTTTGGCAATCGCTTCAGGATAATGTGCTTGAACAGCTTTGTAAATAGTAGGGAAACGCTCTGCAAAATTCGAAATCGCACTAATATCTAAAAAGACTTGGTGACCTTCTTGTTGTTGATGATAGATTGCACGACTAGTCACATCACGTGGAGCCAAGCTTTTCATCGGATGTATTTTATCCATAAACGGAATGTCTTGTTCATTGACTAGCACACCACCGTCACCTCTAACAGCTTCAGACACTAAACTATAGGCATGTTCAGGTTCACCTAATAAAGTAGGGTGGAATTGAATCATTTCCATACTTTCTAAAGCGATGTCATGACGTAATGCGACCACACATCCTGATGCAATGGTATGTGGTATATTAGAGTTAGTAGGGAAGAGGTTGTTAATACCTCCTGTTGCGAACACGACACTATCAGCTTCAATGATTTGTTGTTCGTCAGTACTATCTAAAACAAGTACGCCACAGACTTGATGTTCATGGTTATAAATTAAATCAATGACTTCTGTTGATTCCATTATGGATAAGTGTGGATGAGAAAGATGTTCTACCATATGTTGTGCGATATACTTACCAGTTTGATCACCGCCAGCATGCAAAATTCTTGCAGCTGAGTGTGCACCTTCCATTGCGTAATCTAAATGATGTGTGACTGGGTTTGAATCGAATGGGACACCTTCATCTACGAGTGCTTGAATCAAAGGATAGCTTTTCGTAATGACTTTTTGGATTACATTAAAATCTCCCATTTCAGCTCCGGCTTCATAAGTATCTTGGCTATGGCTGATTGCTTCATCTTCTTCTCTTTTTGAAAAACATATGCCACCTTGGGCAAAATTACTGTTGTTTTCAGCAAGCTTGTCCTTAGTGATACAAATCACTTCGATATCATCTTGTAATTGACGAACAAACGAGAGTGCAGCAATTCCGCTCCCAACGACAATGACACGTTTCATGTTTACACCTCTATTTACATTAATATATACAATTATGTTAACATATATGTATGCAATGATTTTGTCATAAAAGTAAGATAATTGCAAGTGGGGGAGAAAAGATATGATTTATTTAGATAATGCAGCGACAACACAACCATCAAAAGAAGCGCTGGCAATATATAATGAAGCACAACACACGTTGTTTTTTAATAGTGAGAGTTTACATGTCGGTGGAGAAATGGCAAGAGAAGCTTTGAATTCTAGCCGACACTATATTCAAAAACATTTCAATACGGATAAAGAAGTTTTATTTTCAACAAGTGGATCACATGCAAACCAAATCGCAATTGATATTTATTTATCACAAGCACAAGAAGGAAAGGTTTTAGTTTCGCCTTATGAGCATCCTTCTATTTATGCAGCATTAGAACCATATAAAAAACAATTTGAAATCGTAGAAATGCCTTTAACAAACGAAGGTGCAATCGACTTAGCAGCTTTAGAAGCACTAGTAGATAATGAGACAGTATTGATTATTGCACAACATGTGAATTCTGAAATTGGTTATATTCTACCAGTGCATGAAATTGCTGAATTCGCACAAGCATACAATATTCCATTTCATGTGGATGGTGTCCAAGCTGTACAAAAGATTGAAGATAAAGCGATTCAAGCTTTTACTTCATATGCGTTCTCTGGACATAAATTTAAAGGTACTAAAGGTGTAGGGGCATTGTTGATTGAACACAAGTCAGTGCGACCTACAAATATACATTACTTCCATGAAGAAGGTACACGTAATGGTACGTTAGATGTGCCTGGCATCTTAGCAATGACAAGAGCTTTATCATTAGATGCGGGTTATGAACATTTAACAAAGCTCCATCAATATGCGACTGAACGTGCTTTAGCATCTGGTTTTAGTGTGTTAAGAAGTGATAAACAAGCACCTCATATTATTGGATTGTTAACACCGCAATTTGAAGGTCAATATATTATGCAATCTTTATCTAGCCGTAATATATGTATCTCAACTGGTACAGCATGCGGTCATGGTTTATTATTGAGTGAGGGTTTAATTGAGAAGATTAAACAAACAGAACATGAAGCGGATCAATATGTACGTATTTCATTTTCAAGCAATTCAACATTAGGTGAAATTGACACATGTTTTAATGAAATAGATAAGATATTAGAAGGAGTGGCTGCCCATGAGTCAAGCGGATCAGCGACGAACTGAAATCGTTGAACTCTTACAAAGTTCGACACGACCCATTAAAGGTTCAGAACTGAGTGAACGTTTTGGTGTCTCGCGACAAATTATCGTGAAAGATATCTCACACTTAAAAACGAAAGAATATGCGATCAGTTCAACAAGCAAAGGTTACTTTATGGACATTGAACCTCAAGGAAAAAGCTGTAAACGTGTGGTAATGTGCCAACATGACTATGATGAGATGGAAGAAGAATTGAAACTTATCGTTGAAAATGGCGCAATGATTGATGATGTTTCTGTTGAGCATCCCGTATATGGCAGTATCCGTGCTGAATTGATGATTGAAACTGAAGAAGATATTCAAGCGTTTGTAGAAGAAATGACACGCTTTAAAGGGACAATGTTAGCGAAATTAACAGATGGTATTCATCTGCATACATTATCTGCAGACACTGAAAAGATCTTAGATAATGCGATAGATGATTTGAATCGAAATGGCTTTCTCGCAGAAAGCGAAGAAATGGTTTAAATATAAAATTAATAATCAGTAACTTAAAACTTGAAGCATGATTCGCGTTTTAAGTTGCTGAATTTTTATTAAGAGGGGATATAAAATAACGCAATATCTACTGTAACCTTAAAGAAATTTACAAAAGGAAAGCTTAAGCATCACTGATTTGTAAATAAAAAGAGACCATTTGCACTCTAAATATAAAAATTTATAACAATTATATATTTATTACACTTATTTCTAACGAAAACTGGTTGACGCAAGATAGGGAAGTCGATATACTAGGTATTGTCTTGAAAAAAGAGATAACAAATTCGAAACAACTTTAACGTTTCGAAAATAAAATTCACAAATTTTTAAAAAAGGTTTGACATTGGTTAACAAATTGTGATATGATGAATAGGTAAGTCGCAAGATTAATAATATTACCGCGGGATGGAGCAGTTCGGTAGCTCGTCGGGCTCATAACCCGAAGGTCGGTGGTTCAAATCCGCCTCCCGCAATACATATCTTTTTTCAAGGGGTCCCGTAGTGTAGCGGTTAACACGCCTGCCTG
>NZ_KV837063.1:0-635 GCF_001838465.1 Staphylococcus sp. HMSC061G12 | reverse complement strand
TTGAAGCTCCATGTGTCGGCAGTTCGACTCTGTCCTGAACCATTCTTATTTTTATTATTTGTCTGGCGGTTGTGGTGAAGTGGTTAACACATCGGATTGTGGTTCCGACATTCGTGGGTTCGATTCCCATCAGCCGCCCCATAATCGTTAATGCGGGTGTAGTTTAATGGCAAAACCTCAGCCTTCCAAGCTGATGTTGTGGGTTCGATTCCCATCACCCGCTCCAAATTACTTATTATTCCACAGTAGCTCAGTGGTAGAGCTATCGGCTGTTAACCGATCGGTCGTAGGTTCGAGTCCTACCTGTGGAGCCACGGCTCCTTGGTCAAGCGGTTAAGACACCGCCCTTTCACGGCGGTAACACGGGTTCGAGTCCCGTAGGAGTCATTCAATCAGAAACGAATTATCGTTTCTGATTTTTTAATTTGTATACATGGAGGATTGTCCGAGTTGGCCGAAGGAGCACGCCTGGAAAGTGTGTAGGCGCCACAAGCGTCTCGAGGGTTCGAATCCCTCATCCTCCGTTATTATCATAAGACTAAATTGAAATTAATTATAATTTACGTTTTAACTCAATATAGATGCTTTGTTTTTCTCTAACTTCGGCTCTATAATAAATTCGGTTGATGAGATAA
>NZ_KV837062.1:34330-91907 GCF_001838465.1 Staphylococcus sp. HMSC061G12 | reverse complement strand
GTTATCTCATCAACCGAATTTATTATAGAGCCCATTTTTGTAACATCGTATATTTGTTGTATGTTCGCATGATTTTCATTAAAATGATTTTATAAAATGTTACCGTCACATGTATCTTGTTTAAGCAAGTTTTACATATTTGATGGACCAATTAATTAAATAGGAGTGGCCCAATTTTGCTAATAACTATACTATCTTTTATTATCGTATTCGGCGTATTAGTCTTCGTGCATGAGTTCGGTCACATGTTCTTCGCGAAGCGTGCAGGGATTATGTGTCCTGAATTTGCGATAGGCATGGGACCGAAAATATTCAGTTTCAGAAAGAATGAAACGTTATATACTATCCGTTTATTACCCGTCGGCGGTTATGTCCGTATGGCAGGGGACGGTTTAGAAGAACCGCCTGTAGAACCAGGTATGTCAGTTAAGATTAAATTAAATGATCAAGATGAAATTACGCATATCTTGTTAGATGATCAACATAAATTCCAACAAGCAGAAGTCATTGAAGTGAAGAAAATTGACTTCAAAGATGAAATGTATTTAGAAGGTATTACATCTTATGATGACGAACGCCATCGTTTTTATATTGCGAAAGAAGCATATTTTGTAGAAAATGGTTCGTTAATCCAAATTGCACCGCGTAATCGCCAATTGGTACACAAAACACCATGGCAAAAATTCTTAACATTGTTTGCAGGACCATTATTCAACTTCTTGCTTGCGATTGTGATTTTTATCGGATTAGCATATTACCAAGGCACACCGAATAATGTGGTGAAACAAGTCGCGGATAATACACCAGCACAAGAAATCGGTTTGAAGCCTGGCGATAAAATTGAACAAATCGGTGATAAAAAAATTGAGAACTTTAAAGATATCACAAAAGCTTTAGAAGATAATAAAGGTCAAAAAGTTTCAATTCAATATGAGCGTGACGGTCACCAAAAATCAGCTGAATTCAAACCTAAAAAAGTCGTTGAGAAGTTAACCAAACTGACATCTCAAACACGCTATATCTTAGGTTTCCAACCTGATAAAGACCATAGCTCTCTGATTGCGCCGCTTACAACAGGTGTAGAGCAATTCTTCAAAGCAGGAACGATTATTTTCACAGCAATTGTGTCTATGATAGGCAGTATCTTTACAGGTGGATTTTCATTCGACATGTTGAATGGACCTGTCGGTATTTACCATAATGTTGATACTGTGGTGAAAACTGGTATCATTAACTTGATAGCATGGACAGCTATGTTAAGTGTGAACTTAGGTTTAATGAACCTATTACCAATTCCAGCATTAGACGGCGGAAGAATTCTGTTCGTTATTTATGAAGCGATTTTCAGAAAGCCCGTCAACAAAAAAGCGGAAGCCTACATTATTGGTGCAGGTGCTATATTTGTAGTAATTATTATGATATTAGTGACATGGAATGACATACAACGTTATTTCTTATAGGAAATGGAGGAGCTCAGTTTTATGAGACAGTCAAAAGTATTTATACCAACGTTAAGAGAGGTGCCAGCGGAAGCTGAAGCCTTAAGTCATCGATTACTGTTAAAAGCAGGATTGATTAAACAAAGTACAAGTGGAATTTATAGTTATTTACCACTTGCGACACGTGTATTAAATAATATTACATCAATTATCAGAGAAGAAATGGAGAAAATTGATGCGGTAGAAATCTTAATGCCGGCATTACAACCTTCAGAATTATGGGAAGAGTCAGGACGTTGGGAAGCTTATGGCAGTGAATTAATGCGTCTGACTGATCGTAATGGTCGTCAATTCGCGTTAGGACCAACACATGAAGAAGTCGTCACATCATTAGTACGTGATGAATTGAAATCTTATAAGCAATTACCTTTAACACTATTCCAAATTCAATCTAAATTCAGAGATGAAAAGCGTCCACGTTTCGGTTTATTACGCGGTCGTGAATTCATTATGAAAGATGCGTATTCATTCCATGCGGATGAAGCGTCATTAGATGAGACATACAATGATATGTATGATGCATATGGCCGTATCTTTAAGCGTGCGGGTATTAACGCACGTCCAGTTGTCGCAGATTCAGGTGCAATCGGCGGCAGCCATACTCATGAATTTATGGCGTTAAGTGAAATCGGTGAAGATACAATTGTTTACAGTGAAAACAGCGACTACGCTGCTAATATTGAAAAAGCAGAAGTTGTGTATGAGCCAAAAGCACACGATGAAGCTTTACTGGAATTAGAAAAGGTTGAAACACCAAATGCCCATACAGCACAAGAAGTGGCAGATTTCTTAAATCGCCCACTAGATCAAATTACGAAATCAATGGTATTCAAAGTAGATGGCGAATTTGTGATTGTCTTAGTGCGTGGTCATCATGAAGTGAATGATGTAAAATTAAAAGCTTACTTCGGTACAGACAATATTGAACTTGCGAGCCAAGATGAAATTATCAACTTAGTGGGTGCGAACCCAGGTTCAATTGGACCTATTCAAGAAAAAGGTATCAAAGTATATGCGGATAATTTCGTACAAGAAATCCCTAATATTGTCGTTGGTGCAAATGAAGATGGTTACCATTATGTGAATGCGAATCCAGAACGTGACTTTAACGTAGAAGCGTTCGGAGACTTCCGCTTCATCTTAGAAGGTGAACCGCTCAGCGATGGTTCAGGCGAAGCTAAATTCGCAGAAGGTATCGAAGTTGGACAAGTCTTCAAACTCGGCACAAAATACTCTGAATCTATGAATGCGACATTCTTAGATAACCAAGGTAAAGCACAACCATTAATAATGGGATGCTATGGTATCGGGGTTTCAAGAACATTAAGTGCGATTGTAGAACAAAACAATGATGACAATGGTATTATCTGGCCTAAATCAGTGACACCATTTGAAGTACACTTAATTACGATTAATCCTAAGAAAGATGACCAAAGAGAACTTGGTGATGAGTTATACCAAGCGCTTCAAGCGTCATTTGAAGTCTTATACGATGATCGTAAAGAACGTGCAGGTGTTAAATTCAACGATGCTGACTTAATCGGTTTACCAGTGCGTGTTGTAGTTGGTAAACGTGCGGCAGAAGGTATTGTTGAAGTGAAACGTCGTGACAATGGAGAAAGCGAAGAAGTTGCGGCAGCAGATTTAGTGAATTACGTGAAAGATTTATACGAACAGATTTAATTTTATAAATCAAAAAGCCGAAGTGCTCTGACTGCACTTCGGCTTTTTACATAGCGAAAAATTCAGTTTGCTCATTTTAAGTATTACTGGAAATTTGGTATAATATTTTAGAACTTCAGAACAGAGATGAAAATCAACCGCGTTGTCAAACGTGGTTCCATTTTTTCTATACTCAAAAGGGCATGCACCTTTTTAAATAAATTAAAATTCTCCCTAACCGTATGAACGATGTAATTAATGACTAAGGTGGTAATGGTCTTGGCAATGACAAATCAAGAAAAATTTAAAGTGTTAGCTGATCAGATTAAAATTGCGAATCAGCTCGAACCAGATATTATAGAAAACAGTGAATTAAACCGCATTGATGTCTCTCAAAAAGAGCGGACATGGTTATTTCAAATTACACTGCCTCGCTTTTTAACTTATGAAGACTACATGTTATTTACCCACGCTTTGATTGAAGAATTTAAAGAGATTGCGACTGTAGATTGGCATTTTGTTGTTCAAGATACAAGAAACCAAGATGAGTTTGCGATGAAATACTTCAACCATTGTATTGAACAGACGAGATTGTCACCCAAAGTAAAAGGACAATTAAGACAAAAACGTCTGATTACTTCAGGTAATGTCTTAAAAGTGATGGTTTCAAATGATATTGAACGTGATTATTTCCATAAAGCGTGTAACGGAAGCTTAGTCAAAGCATACCAACAATGCGGCTTTGATGTGAATAAGATTGTCTTTGAAACAGACACGTCTGAACATGATAATGATTTAGCTTCATTAGAAGCACATATTCAAGAAGAAGATCAACAAAGCGCAAGAGAAGCAACTGAAAAATTAGAACGTATGAAAGCAGAAAAAGCTAAGCAACAAGATAATAACGAAAGTGCTGTTGATAAATGTCAAATCGGTAAACCAATCCAAGTGGATAACGTCAGACCGATTGAATCTATTATTGAAGAAGAATTCAAAGTGGCGATTGAAGGCGTTATCTTTGATATGAATATCAAAGAACTAAAAAGTGGTCGTCACATCGTAGAATTAAAAGTAACAGATTACACAGACTCACTCGTACTAAAAATGTTTACACGTAAAAACAAAGACGATTTAGAACATTTCAAAGCGTTAAGTGTCGGTAAATGGGTACGTGCGCAAGGCCGTATTGAAGAAGATACTTTCGTACGTGATTTAGTCATGATGATGTCTGATATTGAAGAAATCAAGAAAACACCAAAACTAGATAAAGCAGAAGATAAGCGTGTGGAATTACATCTGCATACAGCGATGAGTCAAATGGACGGTATTAATCAAATCGGTGATTATGTGGCACAAGCTGCGAAATGGGGACATCCTGCCATCGCAGTAACAGACCATAATGTCGTTCAAGCTTATCCAGATGCGTTCAGTGCTGCTGAAAAGCATGCCATTAAAATGATTTACGGTATGGAAGGTATGCTGGTCGATGATGGTGTACCGATTGCTTACAATCCGACTGACCGTAATCTTAAAGACGCGACTTATGTGGTATTTGACGTTGAGACGACTGGTTTATCAAACCAATACGACAAAATTATCGAGTTAGCCGCTGTAAAAGTCCATGATGGCGAAATCATTGATAAGTTCGAACGTTTCAGTAATCCCCATGAGCGTTTATCTGAAACTATCAAGAATTTGACGCACATCTCAGATGAAATGTTAGTTGATGCTCCTGAAATTGATGATGTATTAACAGAATTCAAAGAATGGGTCGGAGATGCGATATTCGTTGCCCATAATGCATCCTTCGATATGGGCTTCATTGATACTGGCTATGAACGTGCAGGTTTAGGCCATTATACAAATGGTGTTATCGATACTTTAGAATTATCACGTACGATAAATACAGAATTTGGTAAACATGGTTTGAACTTCTTAGCCAAAAAATATGGTGTTGAACTGACACAACATCACCGTGCCATCTATGATACAGAAGCTACGGCTTATATCTTTATTAAAATGTTGAAACAAGTGGATGAACTCGGTGTTAAAAATCATCAAGATATCAACCAATCACTATCAAACGAAGATGCTTATAAACGTGCACGTCCAAGTCATGTGACGATTTTAGTTCAAAACCAAACAGGTTTAAAAAACTTATTCAAGATTGTCAGTGAATCCTTAGTGACGTATTACTATCGTACACCGAGAATTCCACGTTCATTATTAGATGAGTACCGTGAAGGTTTATTAATCGGTTCAGCATGTGATGAAGGTGAAGTCTTTACTGCGGTAATGCAGAAAGACCAATCACAAGTTGAACATATTGCGAAATATTATGACTATATAGAAGTACAACCGCCTGCGTTATACCAAGATTTAATCGATCGTGAATTGATTCGTGATAATGAAACTATGATTGAGATTTATCAGCGTTTGCTTGAAGCGGGTAAAGCAGTCAATGTGCCAGTGGTTGCGACAGGTAATGTGCATTACTTAAATGAACATGATGCAATTGCACGTAAAATCTTAATCGCTTCTCAACCAGGTAACCCATTAAATCGTTCTACGTTACCAGAAGCACATTTCAGAACGACAGATGAAATGTTAGATGCATTCCATTTCTTAGGTGAAGAGAAAGCGAAAGAAATTGTCGTGGATAATACACAAGCACTAGCTGATCGTATTGAACGTGTTGTACCGATTAAAGACAAATTGTATACACCTAATATGGATGGTGCGAATGAAGAAATTCGTGAAATGAGTTATGCGAATGCGCGTAAATTATATGGTGATGATTTACCACAAATTGTTATTGATCGTCTTGAAAAAGAATTAGAAAGTATTATTGGTAACGGATTCGCTGTAATCTACTTGATTTCGCAACGTTTGGTTAAGAAATCACTCAATGATGGTTACTTAGTAGGTTCACGTGGTTCTGTCGGCTCAAGCTTCGTTGCGACAATGACTGAAATTACCGAAGTGAATCCATTGCCGCCGCACTACATTTGTCCAAAATGTAAGAAGAGCGAGTTCTTTAATGACGGTTCCGTCGGCTCTGGTTTCGACTTGCCAGATAAGACATGTGAATGTGGTGCTGAAATGATTAAAGAAGGCCAAGATATTCCTTTCGAAACATTCTTAGGCTTCAAAGGTGACAAAGTACCAGATATTGACTTGAACTTCAGTGGTGAATATCAACCTGAAGCACATAACTACACGAAAGTCTTATTCGGTGAAGATAAAGTATTCCGTGCCGGAACTATCGGTACAGTCGCAGAGAAAACTGCATTCGGTTATGTCAAAGGTTATTTAAATGACCAAGGTATTCATAAACGTGGTGCTGAAATTGACCGTTTAGTTAAAGGTTGTACTGGTGTTAAACGTACAACAGGTCAACACCCTGGCGGTATCATTGTAGTACCTGATGATATGGATATTTATGACTTTACTCCGATTCAATATCCAGCGGATGACCAATCATCAGCTTGGATGACAACGCACTTCGACTTCCACTCCATTCATGACAACGTCTTGAAACTAGATATACTTGGACACGATGATCCGACGATGATTCGTATGCTTCAAGATTTATCAGGTATTGATCCGAAAACAGTGCCGGTCGATGACAAAGAAACAATGCGTATTTTCAGTACACCAGAATCTTTAGGTGTTACAGAAGAAGATATTTTATGTAAGACAGGGACGTTCGGTGTACCAGAATTCGGTACAGCGTTCGTTCGTCAAATGTTAGAAGATACGAAGCCGACAACATTCTCTGAACTCGTTCAGATTTCTGGATTATCCCATGGTACAGACGTATGGTTAGGCAATGCCCAAGAATTAGTACGTTCAGGTACATGTGATCTATCTGGAGTTATCGGTTGTCGTGACGATATCATGGTGTATTTAATGTATGCCGGATTAGAACCATCATTAGCCTTCAAAATTATGGAGGCAGTACGTAAAGGTAAAGGCCTGCAAGAAGAATGGGAAGAAATTATGAAAGAGAATAATGTACCGGATTGGTATTTAGACTCATGTAAGAAAATCAAGTACATGTTCCCGAAAGCCCATGCGGCAGCTTACGTATTAATGGCGGTACGTATCGCTTACTTCAAAGTACATTATCCGTTATATTATTATGCGTCTTACTTTACTGTTCGTGCATCAGACTTTGACCTATTAACCATGATCAAAGATAAAGAAGGTATCAAAGCGGCAGTGAAAGATATGTATTCTAAATACATGGAACTTGGCAAGAAAGAAAAAGACGTTTTAACTGTGCTTGAAATCATGAACGAAATGGCGCATCGCGGTTTCCGTATGCAGCCGATCAGTCTAGAAAAGAGTCAGGCATTTGAATTTATTATTGAAGGCGATACATTGATTCCACCGTTTATTGCGGTGCCAGGTCTAGGTGAAAACGTAGCGAAACGTATTGTTGAAGCGCGTAATGAAGGACCGTTCTTATCTAAAGAAGACTTGAATAAGAAAGCGGGTCTTTCTCAAAAAGTCATTGAGTATTTAGATGATTTAGGTTCATTACCTGGTTTACCTGATAAAGCACAATTATCAATTTTTGATATGTAATGCTTAAAAAGTGTCAACTGTGCTACAATTGGCATTTAAAGATGTACTGTGTTATAATCATAGTGCGTAAAAAATGAACTTTAGTCACGAAGAGTGGGGTTTACCCGCTCTTTTCTATTTGTATAAAGGAGGTCAGCATGAGTAAAATTACTGAACAAATCGAAACAATTATTCAACCGGTTTTAGATGAATTGAATTTTGAACTCGTGGATATTGAATTCACAAAAGAAGGTAGAGACCGCTATCTTAGAATCTCTATTGATAAAGAGGGCGGCGTTGATTTAAATGATTGCACATTAGCATCAGAAAAAATCAGCGCAGTAATGGATGAAGCAGATCCGATTGAACAAATGTATTACCTAGACGTTGCGTCACCAGGTGCTGAGCGTCCTATCAAAGACGATAAGGCGTTTCGTAATGCAGTCAATCAACCTGTATTTGTCACTCTTTATGCGCCGGTTGAAGGTGCTAAAGAATGGTTAGGTGTCTTGCAGTCAGTAGATGACGAGTCAGTTGTGATCGAAGTGCAAGTCAAATCAAAGAAAAAGCAAGTTGAAATCCCAAGAAATAAAATTGCTAAAGCACGTCATGCAGTTTTGATTTAACGTGAGTAGGAGGATTTAACCGTGTCAAATGAATTAATATTAGCAGTAGAATATTTGGAAAAAGAAAAGAAAATTCCTAGAGCAGTACTAATCGATGCGATTGAAGCAGCATTGATTACTGCTTATAAAAAGAACTATGAATCTTCACGTAATGCACGTGTGGAATTGAATATGGACGAAGGTACGTTCAAAGTTATCGCACGTAAAGAAGTCGTAGAAGAAGTATTTGATGACCGCGATGAAGTGGACATCAGTACAGCGTTGGTGAAAAACCCAGCATATGAAATCGGTGATATCTACGAAGAAGATGTTACACCGAAAGACTTCGGCCGTGTGGGTGCACAAGCAGCAAAACAAGCTGTGATGCAACGTTTACGCGATGCTGAAAGAGAAATTCTTTATGATGAATTTATCGATAAAGAAGAAGATATCATGACTGGTATCATCGACAGAGTCGATCACAGATATGTGTATGTTAACTTAGGACGCACTGAAGCGGTATTATCTGAAGCTGAAAGAAGTCCAAATGAAAGTTACATTCCAAATGAACGTATCAAAGTATACGTTAATAAAGTAGAACAAACGACAAAAGGTCCTCAAATCTATGTATCACGTAGTCATCCTGGCTTATTGAAACGTTTGTTTGAAGAAGAAGTACCTGAAATTTATGATGGTACTGTTGTGATTAAATCAGTTGCACGTGAAGCGGGCGATCGTTCAAAAATCAGTGTCTACTCTGAAAATGATGATATTGATGCTGTCGGCGCATGTGTAGGTGCAAAAGGTGTCCGTGTTGAAGCGATTGTTGAAGAGCTTGGCGGAGAAAAAATTGATATCGTACAATGGAATGAAAATCCTAAAGTCTTTGTGAAAAACGCATTAAGCCCTTCACAAGTTTTAGAAGTAATTGTAGACGAAGACAATCAATCTACAACAGTAGTTGTTCCTGATTATCAATTATCACTAGCTATCGGTAAACGTGGTCAAAACGCACGTTTAGCAGCGAAATTGACAGGTTGGAAAATCGATATTAAATCTGAAACAGATGCACGTGAAGCAGGTATCTACCCAGTGCCAGAACAAGACGAAGTTGAAGAAACACCAATCGAAGAAGATCTTTCTGAAGATGTGGTAGTGGCACAAGTAGAAGAAGTACCTGAAGTTGAGGAAGTTGAAGATGTTGAAGCAGAAGAAGCGGAAGACATTGAAGCAGCTGAGTCAGAAGAAGAAGCTTCAGAAGAAACAGAAGCTAAAAAAGACGTAGAAGAATAATTTGGAGTGAATGCCTTTATGAAGAAAAAGAAGATTCCAATGAGAAAGTGTATACTTTCAAATGAAATGCGTCCCAAAAACGATATGATTCGTGTGGTTATAAACAAAGAAGGTGAAATTTCTGCAGATGCGACAGGTAAGAAACCTGGACGTGGTGCGTACGTTTCTAAAGATGTAGCACTTGTAGAAAAAGCACAGCAAAAAGGCATTTTAGAGAAGTTCTTTAATGCTGATGCTGAAACTTTAGAGCCTGTCTATAAAGAAATCATACGTCTCATTTACAGAGAAGAGATTCCAAAATGAATAAGAGCAACATCTTGAATTTTTTAGGATTGGCAATGCGGGCTGGCAAGGTTAAAAGTGGTGAGTCGGTTATTCTGACAGAAATCAAAAAGCGAAAAACATCGTTAGTGATTCTGTCTGAGGATGCGTCATCGAGGACAACCAAAGAAATCAGTCAAAAATGTGAGAGTTATCACGTTCCGTTGCGTATATTCGGTACAAGAGAAGAGTTAGGCCAAGCACTTGGCAAATCTTCTCGCGTGAATATAGCTATAATGGATAACGGTTTTGCCAAAAAGCTATTATCAATGATAGATGAATAACGTAAGGAGTGATTATATGAGTAAAAAGAGAATTTACGAGTATGCAAAAGATTTAAAATTAAAAAGTAAAGATGTTATTGATGAATTGAAGAAGATGAATGTTGAGGTGTCTAACCACATGCAAGCGTTAGAACCGAATGAAATCAAAGAGTTGGATAAAAAATTCAAACCAAATTCATCTAAAGATAAGCAAAACGATAAAGCTGCTCAAAATAATCACAAAAAACATCAAAACAATAATAAAGATAAAAAAAATAATAACAACAATAATAGCGGTAATGCTAAAAAGAATAATAAAAAAGGCAACAAGAACCACAACAAAAATAATAATAAAAACAACAACAAACATAAGAAAAACAATAATCAAAAACCAGCACCAGAACAACCGAAAAAAGAAATGCCAGAAAAAATTACTTATTTAGAAGGTATTACGGTTGGCGAATTAGCTGACAAAATGAATATTGAGTCATCAAGTATCGTTAAGAAATTATTCTTACTTGGTATTATGGCAAACATTAACCAATCATTAGACGATGAAACAATTGAGTTAATCGCTGATGATTATGGTGTAGAAGTAGAAAAAGAAGTAGTCATTGACGAAGAAGACTTAGATATCTACTTCGATGATGAAGAAGAAGATCCGGATGCAATTGAGCGTCCAGCAGTTGTAACAATCATGGGACACGTTGACCATGGTAAAACAACGCTACTTGACTCAATCAGAAATACACATGTGACACAAGGTGAAGCGGGCGGTATCACACAACATATCGGTGCTTACCAAATCACAAATGACGGCAAAAAAATCACTTTCTTAGATACACCTGGACACGCAGCCTTCACTACTATGCGTGCACGTGGTGCGCAAGTCACTGATATCACAATCTTAGTGGTTGCAGCAGACGACGGTGTTATGCCTCAAACAATTGAAGCGATTAACCATGCAAAAGAAGCAGATGTGCCGATTATCGTAGCGGTAAACAAAATTGATAAACCAACAGCAAACCCTGATCGTGTTATGCAGGAATTAACTGAACACGGTTTATTCCCTGAAGACTGGGGCGGCGACACAATCTTCGTACCACTTTCAGCATTAAGCGGTGACGGTATTGAAGACTTATTAGAAATGATTGTCTTAGTATCAGAAGTACAAGAATTAAAAGCGAACCCAGACAAACGTGCTGTCGGTACAGTTATTGAAGCTGAATTAGACAAATCACGTGGTCCTGCGGCATCATTATTAGTTCAAAATGGTACGTTGCATGTGGGAGATGCTATTGTAGTAGGTAATACGTTCGGTCGTATCCGTGCAATGGTGAATGATTTAGGTCAACGTATCAAATCAGCTGGTCCATCAACACCGGTTGAAATTACTGGTATTAATGATGTACCACAAGCCGGTGACCGCTTCGTTGTCTTCTCTGACGAAAAACAAGCACGTAGAATCGGTGAAGCACGTCATGAAGAAAGCATCTTACAACAACGTCAAGAAAGCAAAAACGTTTCATTAGACAACTTGTTCGAACAAATGAAACAAGGTGAAATGAAAGACCTTAACGTAATCATCAAAGGTGACGTACAAGGTTCAGTAGAAGCATTAGCAGCTTCACTTATGAAAATTGATGTTGAAGGTGTTAACGTTCGTATCATCCATACAGCAGTGGGTGCAATCAACGAATCTGACGTTACACTTGCGAATGCTTCAAACGGTATCATCATCGGCTTCAACGTACGTCCTGACTCTGGTGCGAAACGTGCAGCTGAACAAGAAAATGTAGACTTACGTTTACACCGTGTTATCTACGACGTAATCGAAGAAATTGAATCAGCGATGAAAGGTATGCTTGACCCTGAATACGAAGAAAAAGTCATCGGACAAGCTGAAGTTCGTCAAACATTCAAAGTTTCTAAAGTCGGTACAATCGCAGGTTGTTATGTAACTGAAGGTAAAATCACACGTAACGCAGGAGTACGCGTCATCCGTGACGGTATTGTCATCTTCGAAGGTAAACTTGATACGTTAAAACGTTTCAAAGACGATGCGAAAGAAGTGGCAAAAGGTTACGAGTGTGGTATCACAATTGAAAAATACAACGACTTAAAAGTTGACGATATTATCGAAGCATACGAAATGGTTGAAATCCAACGTTAAACTTGATAATTTAGATAAAAGCACTTCCTTAAGCGGGAGTGCTTTTTCGTATGATTAAGGGATTACTATCATAAATATAATTGGGAGGTGTATGTATGATGGTTAACAATATTTGGTTTAATCTTGCGAGTCAGGACTTAGACAAAAGCAAGAAGTTTTATCAAAATATCGGCTTTGAGATTATGGAACGTCCGGAACAAGAGGGTAAGATGTTCGGTATCAAAGCAAAAAAAGGCTCTCCGATAATGATTGTAGCCATGAAATACTTTGAATCATATATTCATCGCGTACCTTATGGTAATGATGCGTTGATTTCACTTTCGGTTGATACAAAAGAAGAAGCACATCAACTTAAAGAAGATGTACAGAGTTTCGGAGGTAAAATTATCGATCAACCTAAAGAACGTGATGGTTTTTATGGCTTCACATTTGAAGATATTGATGGACATTTCTTCAACATTCTAGTTTTTGATGAATAAAAATCATAAAACATATTAAATATCCAATCTGATGATAGTCTCAGCACTGTATTCAGATTGGATTTTTTTATTTTAAAACAGATTGACCTCTATAAGAACTAGGTTTGTAAATGTATTGTAAAGTTTCAATAAAAACCATAAAACTTATTGAAATAGGCTTTGCATAGGCATATGATTAAATTGAAATTATACATAACTTTTAACAAGTTGTGAGAAGTTGAATTTAATATCACTACAGCAATCTATTCCATAATCTAGAAGGTGAACAGCTATGAAAACAATCTTTGGACACAGGGGTGTACCAAGTGTCGCACCAGAGAACACGTTAGCATCTTATCATGCCGCAGCAGAAATTCCTGAACTGCAATGGATTGAAGTCGATGTCGGAATTACTGCAGATGAACAATTAATAATGATTCATGATGATTATTTAGATCGTACAACTTCAATGACAGGAGAAATCAGTGAAACCTTATTTAAAGATATCCAACAAGCGAGTGCAGGTTATTGGTTCCATCCAAAATTCAAAGAAGAAAAAGTTCTAACTTTCGATGAATTTATTGATTTTGTGAATGCCTCTCAACTAAATGTCAATATTGAACTAAAAGGTATTACAGGTAATCATGGACCAAAATTAGCTAAATCATTAATTAAACAGTTAGTTGAAGCAATGCCGAAATTTAGTCCTGAAGTAGAAATATTATTTTCTAGTTTTAATATTCCATTGCTTAAAGCAGTTCAAGAAGCACTTCCTCAATATCCTAGAGCGGTACTCTATGAAATGTGTGCATTTTATGAAGATTGGCGTACAGTTTTAGATTTTTGTGATACACATATTTTGCATTTGGAAGATATTGATTTGACTGAAGCGTTAGTCAGACGTATCAAAGATGATGGTTATATTTTAAATGTATATACCGTGAATGATGTAGATAGAGTGAACCAACTCTTTAACTTTGGTGTGGATGGTGTGTTTACAGACTATCCACAAAATTTAGTACATTTGCAAGAATCACTTTGACATAGGCCGCAACTAGGAGGAAAAACAACATGAATTGGCTGATGCATAAACTAGGATTGAAAAATGCAAGACAACTGGCAGGATATCTCTCTGTTGTCACTGCAGGACAAATTATTTATTCAGGATTCGAAGCTTTTAAAGGTACGTTTTATCACCAACTCTTGCAGGTACTGCATGTTAATAATGCGGAACTTGGTGTGATTTTTAGTTTAATCGGGTTATCAATGTTCTTCTATATTCCAGGTGGATGGATCAATAATAGATTCTCGATTCGTTCTTTACTCATCACGGGGATGTCAATTCGTTTTATTACGATGTGTATCGTGATTTTCTTGAATCCAAGCTTTACGATATTAAAAGTGATCGCAGTCATTTGGGGGTTAGTTGAAGCTTTCTTCTGGCCTGCAGTATTGAATGGGGTAGTTTTCTTCACTGATCGT
Organism: Staphylococcus sp. HMSC061G12; assembly: GCF_001838465.1. Classification (NCBI taxonomy): domain Bacteria; kingdom Bacillati; phylum Bacillota; class Bacilli; order Caryophanales; family Staphylococcaceae; genus Staphylococcus; species Staphylococcus sp. HMSC061G12. The sequence goes on along the minus strand of NZ_KV837062.1, from coordinate 77,579 downwards.
GAACATAGAGGTTTAGGTTTTGGATTATTAGAATCCATTCGTCGTGCACAAGAAATGTTGATGAACTTATTACTTGTAGCCATTATGGCTGCGGTAAGTGGCGTCGTCGTATTAAAAGGCGGTATGTTAGCCTATAACTTATTATTAATCCCGATGATTATTTTAATATGGAAATTTGTACCGAAAAATGGGATTGCGGCTGATGAATCGCATAATCAAGAAACAGGTTATAAATCTGCGAAAGCTTTAAAAGGGTTATTGTATGTGTTAACACAACCAAAAGTGTGGTTAGCCGCGATTACCGCAATGTCAGTATATTGGGGTTATATTATTTTGATTTACACTGTACCTTACTTACAAAGTGTCTATCATTTAACAACAGCACAAACTGCATTTTTCGGTGTAATCAATACAGCGTTGATGGGGGTTATCGCTGGTGTTATTGCGGGAATGATTTCGGACTTTGTCTTTAAATCTTCAGCGAAAATGATTGGTGTAGCATTACTCGCATCAACAGTTATTTTAATCATTATTGTATACTTTAAAATCGGAACACAGTTAAGTATTGTCTTATTAGTATTCTTGTCATTAACGACATTCTTATCAAAAAGTGTATTGCTTGCGCCAATTTCAGAATTGAAATTACCTGAAGATTTTTCAGGGTCTGCGATGAGTGTCGGTTCGTTTTTAGCGTATGCGCCAGTCTTTTGGGTGTATCAATTAAATGGTAACTTACTGGATGCCTTTAAAGGACATGAAGCTGTTGCCTACCAAATGATTTTTAAAATTGGTATTGTGGTCGCATTATGTGGTGCAGTTTCAGCATTAGTATTAACATATTTGATGAAACGTTCACGACAACGAGAAGTTCAATAATGAAATGAAATTTAAAAATGAAATGACTAAAAATAACATGATAGTGATTGAATTATTTTTAGTATGAATAAGAAATTTTAACCCAAGTACTTTAAACGCTTGATACAGCTATAAAGTGCTTGGTTTTATTTTTGAAGGAGACTATTATTTTTAAAAAGTATGTGTTCATTTCTGAAATGTAAAGATTTTTTTTGAAATGATATCTTATACGTTTACGCAAAATTAATATGCTTAACTGTTTCTTAACATGTTGCGCGTGTCATATTGATTAATTGCTCAATATAAAGGGAAAAGTTTTGTAAAAGGGACGATTATAGTTTATAATCTTGGATTGAACTCAATCGTTCATTGTTGAAATAAAGAGGTGAAACACACATGAGTAAAATGAGAGCAGAACGCGTTGGTGAACAATTGAAACAAGAGTTGATGGATATTATCAACAATAAAGTTAAAGACCCGAGAATCGGATTTTTAACTATCACTGACGTACAAGTGACAAACGATTTATCTCAAGCTAAAGTCTACTTAACAGTATTAGGTAAAGAAAAAGAAGTAGACGATACGTTTAAAGCGTTAGAAAAAGCGCGAGGCTTTATTAAAGCGGAATTAGGTTCAAGACTTCGTCTAAGAACAATTCCAGAATTATATTTCGAATATGATCACTCAATCGAGTACGGTAATAAAATCGAAAGAATGATTCAAGATCTTCATAAAAATGACTAATTAAATGAAGTTATGGGCAGCTATGCAAGTGCATAGCTGCTTTTTTAATTGAATTCTAATAATTCTCTAATTCTTTACAAACTTAACCTCCTTAACATAGGCGATAAGGATTTTTACTAGGAGGTTATAACAATGAAAATTGCAGTGATACCCTCAGGCTTTAAAGAAAGCTTGAGTTCAGCAGAAGTCGGTACAGCAATTCAAAAAGGTCTGCATGAAGCAGATGAAAGTTTAAATATTCAAGTGATTCCCATGGTGGATGGAGGCGAAGGATTTGCGCAAACTATCACGCAAATTAAAAATGGTCAGCTTTATCATTTAAATGCAGAAGATCCATTAGGACAAAAACGCAAAACATTTTATGGTATGTTTTATGAAAACAAACAAAAAGTTGCGGTAATTGAGATGGCCGCAATTGCGGGTCTAAGACATGTACCTAGCAACCAGAGAAATCCGCTTCACACTTCTACTTACGGTGTAGGTGAAGCAATTATCCACGCATTAGATCATGGTGCTGAATGTATCTTAATCGGCTGTGGTGATTCGGGAACATCTGATGGCGGTGTCGGCATGGCACAAGCAATCGGTGCACGTTTCAAAGATTATAAAGGTAAAACAATATTTATCCATGGCGGAGGTGAAATTGACCGTATTCATGATATGGATTTATCTCATATTGATCCGCGTGTATTAAATACACCTATAGATGTAGCAGTGAATTGGTCGAATATTTTATGTGGACCAAAAGGGGTCGCAAAAGTATTCGGTCCACAAAAAGGTGCAAGTCCAAAAGAAGTCGAACATTTATCGGACAACCTTGATCATTTGGCACGTTTAATAAAACGTTCAACAGGTGAGTCAGTTGCTTATCAACAAGGTTCTGGCGCATCTGGTGGATTAGGTGCAGGGTTAATCGCTTTTGCGAACGCTACATTGCATCCACGTTTTGAATTAATTCAACAGTACTTGCATATTGAACCTGTTATTGCACAAGCTGATTTAGTCATCACAGCAGAAGGGTGTTTAGATTTCCAAACGCCAAACGGAAAAATTCCTGCTGAAGTAGCGAGAATCGCTCAACAATATGATACACCTGTGATTGCATTAGCAGGCACAATCGGTCAAGATGCGGAATTTAATTATCAAAGTGGTATTAATGCCTTTCACAGCATTATTAAACAGCCTTCAAGTTTAGATGATTCTATTGAGTATGCATCAAAATGGCTAAAGGAATGTGCACGAAATATATATCACTCAATTCAAATCGGTATGAAGATGAATCAAACAAAGTCACAAACACACACAACTAAACAAAGACATTTTGTGCTTTAAAGATGAGTTATTCTAAATTAATCGCAGCCATTCTTTATCTTATTTTCACGCTATGGCTGTTTTTAGAAACAAATTTGTCCTATTTAGGACAATTGAGTGTGGCTTTGTTTGTGTTATCTTTAGGACTATTTATTTTTAGTAAAATGCCAGCAGGGTTATCTGCGATGTTGGTTGTATGTTTAGGTATTTTACTCGGTATGCCGCAAGATATTTTGTATCAATCATTAGAAGAACATGTGATTTGGTTAATGATTGGCGCATTTATTATTGGTGGCGTAGTGGAAACCAGTGGTTTATTAGATCGTTTGATTCGCTGGATTGAAGCGAAGTGTAGGTCTGGAAAACGTATGAATATCTTTGTCTTTATCTTAGTACAAATTTTATCTTTAATTATTCCATCTACTTCAGGTCGTGCAGCAGCACTTCTACCTGTATATCAAGCATTTGGCAATCGTTTTAATTCGAATCGTCAGTATTTAGGCATATTGATGCCAGTGTTAATTTTGATGGGAACAAACTTATCTTTAATCGGTGCAGGCAGTCATATTATTGGGATTGGGCTACTTGAAAATCAAACAGATGGTTCTATTTCTTATCTTCAATTCTTACTATGGGGCTTTCCATTTGGGATAATTATTGCAATAATAAGCTTATTTATGATAAAAAAGTTTTATATGAAGCCTGTCGAAAAGATTTCAACAGAAAATATAATACAATATGAAAAACAACCATTGACTAAAAAAGAGAAAAAAGCAGCAGTCCTCATTAGTTTGACAGTGATACTTTGGATAACTGAACCACTGCATGATTTCGATATCGCCTTTGTGACAATTTTAATGAGCTTGATTATGATTATGCCTAAAGTTGATTTGATCGGATGGCGTGAAGCATTTAACAGAGTGTCATGGAGCTTAATTTTCTTTGTAGCGGGTGCGACTGCACTCGGCAATCTATTGGTGAAATATAAAGTGCTCGATGTCATTCAACATCAATTATATCAAGTGATGCATCATGTCAAACTGGTAAATGAATTTGTGCCGCTAGTGATTATTGTAGTATTGACTGTGACTTCTCACTTGTATATTACAAGTCATACAACACGTGCAGTCGTCTTTATTCCATTACTGATTGTTTTTGGTAAAATGTTTGGTTTAAACCTGACAGCAGTTGTATTTATTGCGCTGATCGGTACGAACTACTGCTTAACTTTTCCAGTCAGTTCTAAAGCCTTGTTATTGTTTTATGAGAATAAAGAAAGACCATTTACAATTAAACAGCTCATGTATTTAAGTTTAGGTATCATGCCAGTATATATGCTTACCATGATTGTGATGTATTATGTTTATTGGCAATATGTTGGGCTTGCATTGAAATAGGAGTGAATAGAAAGTGGAAACTATCTTAATTGTGGAAGATGACGAGAAAATAGCACGCGTCATTGAACTAGAATTGGATTATGCAGGCTATGATGTCTGTATTGCGCATTCTGGTAAAGCAGCATTACAACTTTATCAAGAACGTCACATTGATTTGATTTTACTTGATGTGATGATACCAGATTTAAATGGATTAGAAGTGCTCAGACGTATTCGAAATGATGATGACTATATTAAAATTATTATGTTAACTGCACGTGATGAAGTCATGGATAAAGTCAGCGGTTTAGATTCTGGTGCGAATGATTATATGACTAAGCCATTTGAAATTGAAGAATTATTAGCACGGATTCGTGTACATTTAAAACAGCAGCAATTAAATCAAAAAGAAGCTGCTGAAGTTTTAACACATGATTACATCGAATTGAATCCACAATCTAGAGAAGTTTTTGTCGATGGCAGTCTAGTCGAACTCACACAAAAAGAGTACGATTTGTTGTACTATTTTATGACTAACCAAAATATTGCTTTAGATCGTGCGCAGATCATTGAGTATGTCTGGGGTTATGATTTCGTAGGTGATACGAATGTTGTAGATGTTTATGTCAGATACTTAAGAAAGAAATTAGATACGTCTGATACTTCAATTATATCAAGTGTCAGAGGTATCGGTTATATAATGAGAGCTTAGTTATGAAACTAGGAACACAACTTCAAATTTATATTACTTTGATGATTGCGATTGTTGTCATTATTACTAATTTGACGATCTATTTTATTTATCGTACCACTTCGTTAAATGCGGAAATCGCACAATTAGAAGATAAAGCAATCAGCACGATGGAGGAATTACGAAAGGCCAAAGAAAATCATAACGACAAAGAAAAAGTATTGCAAAGTTTGATTTTAACTGATGGTTATATTGCGATTGTAGGTAAAGATGATGATAGTAAATTTCAAGTCACATCTAATCCAAAATATAAAGATTTAAGTGAACCGTATAAAAATAAACAATATAAAAAGGCTATTTATAAAAAAGGGCATCATTTTGTCTTAGTCAGTATTCCGCTCGTTTGGAAAGATGGAGAAGTCAGTAATTTACAAATTTTTGAGAATATCGATTTCAAATACAGTAAATACGATATTTTAAAAGTGGTTTTAACACTTTCTACATTGTTTATTTTGTTGATTGTCTTTTTATTAAATCGATTACTGACTCAAATTATTTTACAACCGATAAATCAATTGATTGAGAAAATGAAAAAGACGATTGAAACGAATCATTATGTCATTATGGATATTAATCAAAAGGATACTAAAGAGTTGCAAGCATTAACCCAGACATATAATGATATGATGGAAAATTTAAAGGAACATGATGAAAAGCAGCAAGCATTTATATCCAATGCTTCTCATGAATTGAAAACACCGATTACGGTGATTAATTCATATAGTCAGATGTTGAAGCGGTTTGGAAAAACTAGAGAAGATATTTTAAATGAAAGTATAGATGCGATCAGCGATGAAGCACAACGGCTGAAATATTTAACTGAGCAAATGTTGGATTTAGCTAAAGTAGAGCGCAGTAATCAACAGGCAGAACGGCAATCTGTTGATTTAAATGAAATATTAGAGCATAAGGCTTCACGTTTCGCACATGCATATGATAGGGAGATTATATTTCACTGTGATAATACTGCACGTGCATTTGTGAATGAAGATCAGTTCAAACAGTTGATGACAATTTTTTTAGATAATGCGATTAAGTACAGTCAAGATGATGTGATGATACATGCGACGGAACATCCAACGCACATAAACGTGAATATTTCAGATCGTGGCATTGGTATTCCGCCAGAAGATTTAGAACAAATCTTCAATAAATTTTATCGTGTGGACAAAGCAAGAGCAAGACAATCTGGGGGTTCTGGTTTAGGACTCTATATCGCGTTTGAATTAGCCAAACGTAATGACATAGAAATTCAAGTACAAAGTGTGCTTGATGTTGGCACAACGTTTATTTTGATTATAGAAAAGGTGACTTCAAATGGTGCTCAAAAAGATGATTAAAATACTGTTGATAGTCATTATTTGTATATTGATAGTGATATTATGTGCAGTGATTTATTTCAAGTCCACGCAACACGACTACACCCAACAAGAAGTTAAAAAACTAGTAGATGATCGTTATGACGGCAAAATTCAATCTATTTCTTTGAACAAAGCTAAAACAACTTATAAGGTAAAATTGTTAGATGAAGGGTTGAAGTATGATTTAGAAGTAGATAAAAAAGACGGCGCAATTAAAAATGTCCATACAGTAAAAGTCAAACAACCGACTAAGTCAAAATCACAGCCAGAAAAAGCAACTAAGAAGAAAGAGACACCTTATATTTCAGAAGAAACAGCAAAAGCGGTCGCACAACATCAAGTGCCAGGTCAATTTGTTTATATTGATTTAGAAAAAGAGCACAATCCACCTTTTTATACGGTTCAACAAATCGTAGACGATGATGAAGGCGCAGTAATTAAAGTGAATGCCCTCAATAAAAAAGTACTGTCTGTGTCATGGTTCGAAATTAAAGATGATGACGACGATGATGATTTTGATGATTAAAAATATAAGCAGCTGTTGAAGTGTTATATGCGTTCAACAGCTGCTTATTTTCTTTGCCTATATTTCATTTTGAATTTATTGTAAAATAGTAGAGGTATGACAGAGAGAAGAGGTGTAGTTGATGGAGGGTATTTTACCTGTATTTAAAGAACGTGGTTTAACAAGCCATGATGTTGTATTTAAATTGCGTAAAATTTTACATACTAAAAAAGTAGGACATACAGGCACATTAGATCCAGAAGTAAATGGCGTTTTACCAATTTGTGTTGGTGGTGCCACTAAAGTCAGTGACTATATCATGGAAATGGGTAAAGCATATCAAGCAACGGTTACGGTCGGTGTGAGTACAACTACTGAAGACCAAACTGGAGAGGTGCTAGAAACGAAAGCAGTCAGTAAAGATTTAACAGCTGATAAAATTGATGAAGCGATTTTATCATTTGTAGGTGAAATTGAACAAATTCCACCGATGTATTCTTCTGTTAAAGTGAATGGACGTAAGCTTTATGAGTACGCACGTAATAATGAAACAGTTGAGCGCCCTAAACGAAAAGTACGCATTTATGAAATTGAACGTAATTCTGAGATTCGGTATAAAGATGACACATGTTCATTTGATATATTTATACGTTGTGGGAAAGGGACATATATCAGAACGTTAGCAACTGATATCGGCAGAACATTAGGTTTTCCGGCACATATGTCTCAATTAACACGTGTAGAAAGCGGCGGCTTTTCTATCGATGAAAGTTTAACTTTGGATCAAATTGATGAATTATATAAGCAAGAAGCATTACAGGAAAAGCTATTTCCGATAGAATATGGTTTGAAAGGGTTGCCTCATATTCAAATTGACGACCCGAACATCAAAAAACGCATTTTAAATGGACAGAAATTTTATAAAAATGAATTTTCTGAAGCGATTGATGAAGTAACAGTGATGGAAGATAAAGAAACAGAAAAAGCCTTAGCGCTTTATATTCCGCACGCTGAGAAACCGAATGAAATCAAACCTAAAAAGGTATTTAACTAAAGGAGCATCGCAAAATGAAAGTAATTGAAGTTACACATCCAATTCAACCTGAGCAATATATACAAGAAGACGTTGCGATGGCATTGGGATTTTTTGATGGCTTGCATAAAGGACATGCGCAAGTCTTTCATACTTTAAATGAGATTGCGAAAAAACGTAATTTGAAAAAAGCGATTATGACGTTTGATCCCCATCCATCGGTTGTATTGAATCCTAAACAAAAAAGAACGGATTATTTAACGCCGTTAAGTGATAAAATCGAAATTTTAGAATCATATAACATCGATTATGTTATTATTGTGAATTTCACATCTAAATTTGCGGATGTTTCGATTGATGAGTTTGTGAACGAATATTTAATCGCAAACCATGTGAAAGAAGTCGTTGCAGGCTTTGATTTTACATTCGGCAAACATGGTAAAGGCAATATGTCTGTACTCCAAGAATTAAAAACACACTTTAATACAACGATTGTGAGCAAACAAGAAATGTTCTCAGAGAAAATATCAACAACTGAAATTAGAAAAGCATTAAAAGAAGGCGACTTGCAAAAAGCAAATGATGAACTAGGCTATCGTTACCGCATCAAAGGAACAGTAGTCCAAGGTGAAAAACGTGGCAGAACAATCGGGTTCCCAACAGCAAATATTGAACCGAGCGACGATTATGTATTACCTAAAAAAGGTGTGTACGCAGTCAGCTTAGCTATCGGTACAGAACAACGTATTTATAGAGGCGTATGTAATGTGGGTGTGAAACCGACATTCCATGATCCTAAGAAATCACATGTCGTGATTGAAGTGAATATCTTTGATTTTGAAGAAGATATTTATGGTGAACGTGTGATTGTCTTTTGGCACCACTATTTAAGACCGGAAATCAAGTTTGATGGTATTGATCCGCTTGTAGAACAAATGAATAAAGATAAAGAACAAGCGAAATATTTATTATCGGTTGATTTCGGTGATGAAGTATCTTATAATATTTAGGTCGGAATGATTACACATGTGGTAATCAAAACAAGATTAAAAACAGTCCTCACTCTTGGCAGGTCGATACTCCGACGCCTGACTCAGACTGGGGAGACTAAATTATTAAAGGAGGAAATTGACAATGGCAATTTCACAAGAACGTAAAGACGAATTAATCAAACAATACCGTGTACACGAAACAGACACAGGTTCACCAGAAGTACAAATCGCAGTATTAACTGCAGAAATCAATGCTTTAAACGAACACTTACGTACACACAAAAAAGACCACCATTCACGTCGTGGGTTATTAAAAATGGTAGGTCGTCGTAGACATTTATTAAACTACTTACGTAAAAAAGATATTCAACGTTACCGTGAATTAATCAAATCATTAGGTATCCGTCGTTAATCTTTTCTTAAGTAAAACGCTGATACCAGTTAGAGGAAAGGACCATCGTTGGTTGCTTTCCTTTTTTTATAGCTTAGATACGAATGTGCGTATAAAAATAATCATGTAAATGATATGATAGAATTATTAATGTAAAAGAGGTAGTAAGAGAAAGGAGATTCCTAATGTCTCAAGACAAGAAAGTGTTTAAGACCGAATGGGCAAACCGTCCGTTAACAATTGAAACTGGGCAGATGGCAAAACAAGCAAACGGTGCGGTACTCGTACGTTATGGGGATACAGTTGTATTATCTACTGCGACAGCATCAAAAGAACCGCGTGATGGAGATTTCTTCCCATTAACAGTTAACTATGAAGAAAAAATGTATGCAGCAGGTAAAATTCCTGGGGGCTTTAAAAAACGTGAAGGTCGTCCGGCTGACGAAGCAACTTTAACTGCGCGTTTAATCGATAGACCAATCCGTCCATTATTCCCTAAAGGTTACCGCCATGATGTTCAAATCATGAATATCGTGTTAAGTGCTGATCCGGATTGTTCACCAGAAATGGCAGCAATGATCGGTTCATCAATGGCATTAAGTGTATCAGATATCCCATTCCAAGGTCCGATTGCAGGGGTAAATGTCGGTTATGTTGATGGTCAATATGTAATCAACCCGACTGTAGAACAAAAAGAACAATCTCGTTTAGATTTAGAAGTTGCAGGCCATAAAGACGCAGTTAACATGGTTGAAGCAGGCGCAAGCGAGATTACTGAAAAAGAAATGTTAGATGCAATTTTCTTCGGTCATGAAGAAACCAAGCGTTTAGTAGCGTTCCAAGAGGAAATTATTGATTACCTTAAACCTGAGAAATCAGAATTTATTCCAGTTGAACGTGATGCAGAAGTCGAAGAAAAAGTAACTGCATTAACACAAGAAAAAGGTTTGAAAGAAGCAATTCAAACATTCGATAAAAAAGAACGCGAAGAAAATATCGACGCAGTTCGTGACGAAATTATTGAGATTTTCGAAGATGAAGAAGATCCGGAAAACGAAGCGTTACTAGCTGAAGTAAATGCAATCTTAAATGATTTAGTAAAAGAAGAAGTCCGTCGTCAAATTGCGGATGAAAAAGTACGACCAGATGGACGTAAGCCAGATGAAATTCGTCCATTAGAATCTGAAGTCGGTTTATTACCGCGTGCACATGGTTCAGGTTTATTCACTCGTGGTCAAACACAAGCGTTATCTGTATTGACATTAGGCGCATTAAGCGAATATCAATTAATTGACGGTTTAGGACCTGAAGTTGAAAAACGCTTTATGCATCACTATAACTTCCCGAACTTCTCAGTAGGTGAAACAGGTCCAGTTCGTGCACCAGGTCGTCGTGAAATCGGACACGGTGCATTAGGCGAACGTGCTTTGAAATATATCATTCCTGACACACAAGATTTCCCATATACAGTACGTATTGTCAGCGAAGTGCTTGAATCAAACGGTTCATCATCACAAGCATCTATTTGCGGTTCTACACTTGCTTTAATGGATGCAGGTGTACCAATCAAAGCACCAGTTGCTGGTATTGCGATGGGTCTTGTAACACGCGATGATAACTATACAATTCTTACAGATATTCAAGGTATGGAAGATGCTTTAGGCGACATGGACTTCAAAGTTGCCGGTACTAAAGATGGTATCACAGCAATCCAAATGGATATCAAAATCGATGGTTTAACTAGAGAAATCATTGAAGAAGCTTTAGAACAAGCACGTGTCGGCCGTTTAACAATTCTAGAACACATGCTTCAAACAATCGATCAACCAAGACCAGAATTAAGTGCGTATGCACCTAAAGTTGAAACAATGACAATCAAACCAGACAAAATCAGAGATGTTATTGGACCTGGCGGTAAGAAAATCAATGAAATCATTGATGAAACAGGTGTTAAACTGGATATCGAACAAGATGGTACTATCTTTATCGGTGCAGTAGATCAAGCGATGATCAATCGTGCGCGTGAAATTATTGAAGAAATTACACGTGAAGCAGAAGTGGGTCAAACATATAATGCGAAAGTTAAACGTATTGAAAAATACGGTGCGTTCGTAGAATTATTCCCAGGCACTGATGCGTTATTACACATCTCACAAATTGCGAATGAGCGTATCAATAAAGTTGAAGATGTATTGAAACTTGGCGACTCAATTGAAGTTAAAGTAACTGAAATTGACAGTAAAGGCCGTGTGAATGCATCTCACCGTGTATTATTAAATAAAGAAAACTAATAGAATATGAGATTGAATAAGAAGAATGCTTGTACAACTTGATGTTGCTTCACAAGCATTCTTTTATACATATGTACGGTTTAACATCGTGCTGGCCTATGGATTCATTAGTGTACATTAAAAAGATTTTAACTTATAATATAGAGTGAATACTTATATGGTCGGGGATTATAAATAGGAGGAGAAAAATTGAATTTAGTAAAGAAAAAGAATAATGATATTCGCATCATCCCGCTTGGCGGCGTGGGTGAAATTGCGAAGAATATGTATATCGTTGAAGTTGACGATGAAATGTTTATGTTGGATGCAGGTCTAATGTTCCCAGAAGACGAAATGCTGGGTGTCGACATTGTAATTCCTGATATTCAATATGTCATTGAAAATAAAGATAAATTAAAAGGTATATTCTTATCGCATGGACATGAGCATGCGATTGGTGCAGTCAGCTATGTTTTAGAAAAAGTTGACGCACCAGTATATGGTTCTAAATTGACATTAGCACTTGTTAAAGAATATATGAAAGAACGTAAAATTGATAAGAAAGTCAGATATTATACAGTCAACAATGAATCTGTAATGCGCTTTAAAAATGTCAATGTTTCATTCTTTAATACATCACATAGTATTCCAGATAGTTTAGGTGTAACGATTCATACGTCATATGGTGCAATTGTGTATACTGGTGAATTTAAATTTGACCAAAGTTTACAAGGCAACTATGCGCCAGATCTTAAGAAAATGACTGAAATCGGAGACGAAGGTGTCTTTGCGTTAATCAGTGATTCGACTGAAGCGGAGAAACCAGGTTACAACACACCTGAAAATGTGATTGAATCTCATATGTTAGATGCATTTACAAAAGTGAATGGCAGATTGATTGTGTCTTGCTATGCATCAAACTTTATCAGAATTCAACAAGTGTTAAATATTGCCTGCAAATTGAATCGTAAAGTCTCATTCTTAGGACGTTCACTAGAAACATCATTCAATATTGCACGTAAAATGGGATACTTTGATATTCCAAAAGACTTATTAATTCCAATTAATGAAGTTAAAAATTATCCGAAAAATGAAGTGGTAATTATTGCGACAGGTATGCAAGGAGAACCTGTAGAAGCATTGAACCAAATGGCGCGTCAAAAGCATAAAATTATGAATATCGAAAAAGGTGATTCAGTCTTCTTAGCCATGACAGCGTCAGCTAACATGGAAGTAATTATCGGTGACACGTTAAATGAATTAGCACGTGCCGGAGCAGATATCATCCCAAATAATAAGAAAATCCACGCATCAAGTCATGGTTGCATGGAAGAACTCAAAATGATGATTAACATCATGAAGCCAGAATACTTTATCCCTGTCCAAGGCGAGTTCAAAATGCAGATTGCCCATGCGAAATTAGCGGCTGAAGCAGGTGTAGCACCTGAAAAGATTTTCTTAGCTGAAAAAGGCGATGTCTTAAACTTCGATGGCGAAGATATGATTTTAAATGAAAAAGTAGAATCAGGTAACGTACTGATTGATGGTATCGGTGTCGGTGACGTCGGTAATATCGTTTTACGTGACCGCCATTTATTAGCAGAAGATGGTATTTTCATTGCGGTTGTGACTTTAGATCCGAAAAACAGACAAATTGCGGCAGGACCTGAAATTCAATCACGTGGTTTCGTGTATGTCAGAGAAAGTGAAGAATTGTTGAAAGAAGCGGAAGAAAAAGTACGCGAGATAGTGGAACAAGGTCTTCAAGAACGTCGTATTGAATGGTCTGAAATCAAGCAAAATATGCGTGATAAAATCAGCAAGTTGTTGTTTGAAAACACAAAACGTCGTCCAATGATTATCCCAATTATTTCTGAAGTTTAATTAAAAGTATGCAAGATTAACATACAAGAATGCTATGGTGTGCAAACATGCGTACCATAGCATTTCATCGTATAGCTCATATTTTAAACATGTGTAACTATGTGGTCTATACGTTAAATGTTAAAATAGAAGGATAGTAAGTTTAGCATGTGTGCGTATAGGCACCTTAGTTTGTCTGTACGCATAATACATATTCACTAAGACATATTTTATGGAAAAGAAGGTGTATGTTTTGGCACAAAGAAAGAAAAGAACAACAAATACGAAACGTAAAACGACAGCAAGAAGAAAAACCACAAAGAAAAAACAAAATGAAGCACCGTTACGCTATATTGCTGCGATTATTACGGTAGTGCTTGTTGTTCTAGGTGCCTTCCAATTAGGAATAATCGGAAGAGTAATTGATACCCTTTTCAATTACTTGTTTGGCTATAGTAGATACTTAACCTACATTCTCGTTATATTAGCATCAGGCTTTTTAGCTTATAACGGCAAGTTGCCGAAAACTAGAAGATTAACAGGTTCAATTGTGTTACAAGTTGCGTTATTATTTGCGACACAGTTGTATTTAGTCTTTACGAAAGGTGCTGCGGGCGACCGTGAACCTGTTATTTCTTATGTGTATCGTCAATATGATAAAACCCATTTTCCGAATTTCGGCGGCGGGGTGCTTGGTTATTATTTAGTTCATTTCTCTATACCGCTTGTATCCATTGTCGGCGTTGTCATCTTAACAATATTACTTTTTATTTCTAGTTTTATTTTATTATCTAAACAACGTCATCGTGATGTGGCTAAAATTTTCTTAGAGAAATTAAAATCAGGCAGTGAAAAAGCAGCAGTACATAGAAAAGAACGTAAAGCACGTCAAGCTGAGCGTGCAGAAGAAAAACAACGCCGTAAAGAAGAAAAAGCAGCAGAGCGTGCACAACAAGAAGAAGTGAAGGATGTCAGCGACTTTACAGAAGTTCCCATGTCAGAAGCAGAGAAGCAAGAAGCTGCGATTCCGATTTTCGGTGATGATCAAAAAGAAGAGACACCAAAACCAGCAGAACCTAAACCTCAAGCAGAACCTGCACCTAAAAGAAAACGTGAAAAACGTCAGTTGGTAGAACAAACACAAACAAATGAATCAACAGAATCATCTGAAGATATGGGCAGTATTTCTGAAGCGGGTGAAGTTGAAAATTCAGACTATCAATTACCGCCGCTTTCTATTTTGAATGAACCAGTGAAACAAAAAACGACATCACGTGCTGAAGTTCAAAAGAAAGGGCGACTGCTTGAAAATACATTGAAGAACTTTAATGTTAATGCGAAAGTAACCCAAATCAAAATCGGTCCGGCAGTGACTCAATATGAAGTACAACCAGCACAAGGGGTTAAAGTCAGCAAAATCGTCAACTTGCATAATGATATTGCGTTAGCTTTGGCTGCCAAAGATGTGCGTATTGAAGCGCCGATTCCTGGTCGTTCAGCAGTAGGTATCGAAGTACCGAATGATAAAATCGCATTAGTTTCATTAAAAGAAGTCTTAGATGAAAAATTCCCTTCTAAGAATAAATTAGAGGTAGGTTTGGGTAGAGATATATCAGGCGAACCTATCAGCGTAGAATTAAATAAAATGCCGCACTTGCTTGTGGCAGGTTCTACCGGAAGCGGTAAATCTGTATGTATCAATGGTATCATTACGAGTATTTTACTGAATGCGAAACCACATGAAGTAAAACTCATGCTAATTGACCCAAAAATGGTAGAATTGAATGTATATAACGGTATTCCGCATTTATTAATTCCAGTGGTCACAAATCCTCATAAAGCATCGCAAGCGTTAGAGAAAATTGTGGCGGAAATGGAACGTCGTTATGATTTATTCCAACATACGGGTACGAGAAATATTGAAAGCTATAATGATTATATGAAGCGTCAAAATGAGGAATTAGATGAAAAACAATCTCTATTACCTTATATTGTCGTAATTGTAGATGAATTAGCTGACTTGATGATGGTTGCAGGTAAAGATGTTGAGAATGCGATTCAACGTATTACACAAATGGCTCGTGCTGCAGGCATTCACTTAATTATTGCGACACAACGTCCATCTGTGGATGTTATTACGGGATTAATCAAGAACAATATTCCATCACGTATTGCCTTTGCGGTCAGCTCTCAAACAGACTCTCGTACGATTATCGACCGAGGCGGAGCTGAGAAGCTATTAGGTAAAGGGGATATGTTGTACTTTGGTAATGGCGGTTCTATTCAAACGCGTATCCAAGGTGCATTCTTAAGTGATCAAGAAGTTCAAAATGTAGTGAATTTTGTAATTGATCAACAAAAAGCGAATTATGTTAAAGAAATGGAACCTGGTACAACACCAGAGGGCGGAGAAAAGAAAAGTGAAGATCCGCTATATGATGAAGCTTATCAATTTATTGTCGAACAGCAAAAAGCGAGTACATCCCTTTTACAACGTCAATTCAGAATCGGTTACAACCGTGCATCACGTTTAATGGATGATTTAGAAAACAACCAAGTGATTGGACCACAACGAGGCAGTAAACCACGACAAGTATTAGTGGATTTAGATAATGGTGAGGTGTAATGATGACAAATACGAATTCGATATACAGAATTAAAGAATGGATATTAAATGAAATTGAAGAAGGTAACTTGCAACCGGGTGATCCGGTTCCAAGTACTTTATCAATCGCAAGAGAAGTTAACGCAAAAACTGATGATGTATATGATGCAGTGGATGAACTTATTACGGAACAAGTTTTAACACAAAACTTTGAAGCAACAGCGAGTGTTAAAACTTCTCAACCTTTCTTCTATCCACTTGATAAGTTGTTAAGCATCAGCAAAATGATTGAAAATGAAGGTTATAAAGCGGGCACAATCTTTATGAATTTAGATCAACAACCAGCAACAATGTATGATCGTAAAGCGCTGGATTTAAAAGAAGGCGAATTTGTCACGTTGATTGAAAGAATCAGAACCGCTGATGGTAGTCCTGTTGTTTATTGTTTAGATAAAGTGGCAACGAGTTACCTGACTTGTGCTGCATTTCAAGCGCATGATGAATCCATTTTAACTGCAATCAAAGCTTTTGCTGATATCAGTATCGCATATTCAGAAACAGAGATTGAATCGGTTAGCTATGAACCTAAAGTATCAGAAGCTTTAGAGTCAGCACCAAATGAAGCATTGATGCTATTAAGACAAATCCATTATGACCATCAAAACAGACCGATTCTTTACTCTTATAATTACTTCAAGAGTGAAGTAGTCAAATTTAAAACAATACGTAAAATTGAAGAAAATTAAGAAAGGGTGTGACAGTGTGAGTCAACAACACAATCATACAGAGCCGCGCATTAAGGTGATGCCGACGGATAAATTTAAAACAACAATTATCACATTCAAATTTATGGCACCGCTGGATGAAGAAACTATGACTGCGCGTGCCTTGTTAAGTAAATTACTTGTCAGAGCCACAAAAGAATGGCCGACAGATAAAGCGTTTAACAGAAAACTATCAGAGTTATATGGAGCTTATGTCAATAGTTTCGTGACAAAGTTCAAGGATAAACATGTCATCACAATTACATTAGAAATTGTGAACGAACGTTACTTAAAACATAAAGACCCTTTGTTTGATGAAGGTTTAGCATTACTTCAACAAATTCTTTATCATCCGTTAGTTGAAAACGAACGTTTCAATGAAATATTTGTGACACAAGAAAAGACATTATTGAAAAAGAAACTAGAAGCAATCAATGATAATAAAGCACAACTAGCTTTCTTAAAATTAATGAAAAACATGTTTGGCGATCAACCATATAGTTATCTAGCATCAGGTTTAATCGAACATATACCTCAAATCACACCAGAATTGTTATATCATACATACCAATCCATGTTAGAGAACGATGATTGTGCTGTTTATGTCGTAGGTAATGTCGATTCAGAAGAAGTCACAGACAAAATCAAACAACTGTTTGATATTAAACCACTACAACAAGTGTCTTCAGTCATTCAAGCACAACGTTCTAAAGACGAACTGCCGCAAACTATTGTAGAATATGACGAAATTGACCAAGCGAAGTTGAACATCGGTTATCGCTTCAACACATACTATGGACAACCAGATTACTATACCTTTGTGGTCTTCAACACAATGTTCGGTGGCGATCCATCATCTGTCTTGTTCAATGAAGTGCGTGAAAAACAAAGTTTAGCATATTCTGTACATTCACAAATTGATGGTAAGAATGGCTACATGTTTGTGTTAAGTGGTGTTTCTGCTGAAAAATATGAAGTTGCGAAAGATACGATTTTAGCGGAATTTGAAAAATTCCAACGTGGTGAATTCAGTGAAGAGAAATTAGAACTTGCGAAGAAAATTTTAATTTCACAACGTAATGAATCACAAGATCGTCCGAAAAGTATGGTAGAAATTGCGCATAATCAAATCTTATTACCGAAAGATTTAACAAATGGTAATTATGGACAAAAAATTCACGATGTGACGAAAGAAGATGTTATTCGTCTCACACAAAGTGCCATCCTAGATACGATTTATGTGTTGACGAAGGAGGACGAAGCATAAATGAAAAAACGTTATTATGAGTTAATCGATGAAACAGTATATGAAGCGCAAATGGATAATGGCTTAAAAGTTTTTATCATTCCAAAGCCAGGGTTCCAAAAAACATTTGTTACATATACGACACAGTTCGGTTCATTAGACAGCAAATTTAAACCTTTAGGCAGTGATGAATTTGTGACAGTACCGGATGGTGTTGCGCATTTCTTAGAACATAAATTATTTGAAAAAGAAGAAGGCGACTTATTTACTGACTTTGCGGAAGATAACGCACAAGTCAATGCCTTTACAAGTTTCGATCGCACAAGTTATTTATTTAGCGCAACCTCAAATGTAGAGTCGAACATTTTACGTTTGATGAACATGGTAGAGACGCCTTATTTCACTGAAGCAACAGTTGAAAAAGAAAAAGGGATTATTGCTGAAGAAATAAAAATGTATCAAGAACAACCAGGTTATAAGCTAATGTTCAATACATTACGTGCAATGTATAAACAACACCCTGTTAAAGTAGATATTGCTGGCAGTGTTGAAAGTATTTATGAAATTACAAAAGATGATTTATATCTTTGCTACGAAACATTTTATCATCCATCTAATATGGTGATGTTTGTTGTAGGTAATGTCGATCCTGAACGTATTCATGATTTAGTTCGTGATCATGAAGCAAAACGAGAATTGACAGCACAGCCTGAAATTGTACGCGATAACTTAGAAGAGCCTGAAGCAGTTCAACAAACCAAAGTGGTTGAGGAAATGAATATTCAAATTCCAAGATTGATGCTTGGCTTTAAAAACGTACCGCAACAAGCATCAAAAGAAGTCTTTATGAAACGTGATATTGAAATGACATTCTTCTTCGAAATGGTATTAGGTGAAGAAACAGACTTCTATCAAAACTTATTAAATGAAGGCTTAATTGATGATACATTTGGTTATCAATTTGTGTTAGAACCTTCTTACAGCTTCTCTTTAATTACAAGTTCAACACCAGACCCAGATAAGTTGAAGTCATTATTGTTGGATGAGTTGAAAGCTAAGGTCGGCAATTTAGAAGATGAAGAAGCCTTTGAATTGTTGAAGAAACAATTTATTGGAGAGTTTATTTCAAGTTTGAACTCACCAGAATATATTGCGAATCAATATACAAAACTTTATTTCGAAGGTGTCAGCTTATTCAATATGTTGGACATTGTAGATAGTATTACGTTAGAGAGTATTAATGAAGCGGCAGAGAAAAGTTTAAACTTTGATCAAATTGCTGACAGCAGACTGGAGATTAAGAAGTAAATGAAAGCATTAGTCATTGGAGGTTCTGGCTCTATTGGTTCCGCTATTGTAGAACAATTATTGTCAGATGGTTATGAGGTCATTGTTCATTATAATCAATCGTCACCAGATCAGCTGAAAGCTAAATATGAGAGTCAGAATGTATCGTTTGTACAAGCGGATTTGACGCATGATATAAACATGGAATCTGTATTTTCATTTATTCATAATTTGGATGTTTTAGTTTATGCAGCTGGTCGCAGTTTATATGGCATGTTTCAAGATATGACAGCAACAGACATTGATGCATGTTATCAGTTGAATGTTAAAAACATGATGCTTATTACACGTTTCTTTTTAGAACAATTAAGAGCAAGTGCTCATGGCCGCATTTTAATTATCTCTTCAATATGGGGAGAAACAGGTGCGAGCATGGAAACTGTTTATTCTGCGATGAAAGCGGCACAAATCGGTTTTGTGAAAGCTTTAAGCCAAGAACTTGCGATGACAAATATTACAGTCAATGCTGTGACACCTGGCATGGTCAGTGGTAATATGGCAGATGAGTTTGAACCTTCTGAATTAGCAACTATTATTGATGAACTGCCACAACAACGTATGGTTACACCAGATGAAGTTGCGTACACATGTGCTTATCTTTATGATAAACGTGCACAAAGTGTCACAGGTACAATACAGAAAGTCAATGGCGGTTGGTATATTTAAACATGAATTCCATATTCATATACTTAGAGATAATGTATAATGTAGATATCTTTCAATTCTATTGAAAATGAGTATGTATCACTTCATTCTGATGAATTCTATATGTTGTTGAACTAAGGGGCGTGTTAAAACATGATAGCACCAGAAAGAAAAATTGAATGGTATTTAGAATATGAAATTACCTTTAACCGAGCTGGACTTTTAGGAGATGTCGCAAGTCTATTAGGGATGATGGGGATCAGTATTGTGACAATTAATGGCGTCGATCAAAATCGTCGAGGTCTATTAATTCGTGCAGACAGTTTAGACAAAATGCGACGCTTTGAAGATATTGTAAGTCAAATTGATGAAATTTCGATTACTAAAATGCGTAAACCGCAATTACGTGATCGTTTAGCAGTTAGACATGGCCGCTATATCAAACAAGATGCAGATGATAAGAAAACGTTCAGATTCGAACGTGAGGATTTAGGTCTGCTGGTAGACTTTTTAGCAGAAATCTTTAAAGAAGAAGGCCATAAACTAATCGGTATTCGTGGCATGCCACGTGTCGGTAAAACAGAATCAATTGTAGCAGGCAGTGTCTGTGCGCATAAGCGTTGGCTGTTTATCAGTTCTACATTGATTAAACAAACCATACGTAATTCTCTATTAAAAGGAGAATACGGACCAGAACATGTTTATATTATCGATGGGGCAGTGACTGCCAGAGAAAATGATCCTAAGCATCGTCAATTAGTCGATGAAGTGATGACTTTACCAGCAATCAAAGTGGTAGAACATCCGGATTTATTTGTAGATTCTTGTGATTATCAGTTAGAAGACTTTGATTATATTATTGAGTTGAGAGAAACTGAAGATCAAGAAATCAAATATGAACATATGAAACAACAAACAGTTAAAAGTAAGAATAACTTAGATTTCGGTAATTCCTTTGATGACTTTGGCGGAGGATTCGGATTTTTTGAATAATGTTTCAAGGAGTGTCAAAACATGAGCAATACAATTGGACAGACATTAAAAGGGAAAAGAGAACGCTTAGGCATGACGTTAAATGAATTAGAGTCAAAGACTAAAGTGAAAAGAGAAACTTTGACTCTTATCGAAGCGAATGATTTTAATGCGCTTTCTAATCCGAATTATGCGGAAGGTATTATTGAGAAATATGCCAAAGCTGTGAATACAGATGCTTCTATCCTGATTGCTCATCATCAAGAGGAGCTGCCGAATTCTGCAGATAGCCACTATGATGAAACTATTGAACAATTCAGTGGTTCAAATCCGCCAGATTATAAAACACAAAGTAAAGATTCTAAGCAACTGGTTGTTTGGCTCAGTATTTTTATTGTGGTAACTTTGGTCTTATGGGTGGCAGCAGTATTCTTATTATAAAATAGCAAGAAAAGAGGAAATGTTTATGAATCTACCCAATCAGATAACCATCTTCAGGGTAATTTTAATACCGGTATTTATTCTTTTTGCGTTAGTCGACTTCGGCTTTGGCAATATGACATTTATCGGAAGTCATTCGATTCGTATTGAGTTCTTTATCAGCGGTTTGATTTTTATCATCGCTTCACTCAGTGACTTTGCGGATGGCTACTTAGCACGTAAATGGAATTTAGTGACAAACATGGGGAAATTCTTAGACCCGCTAGCAGATAAATTGTTAGTTGCGAGTGCTTTAATCGTACTTGTTGAGCTAGGTTTAACGAATTCAGTTGTAGCGATTATTATCATTGCACGTGAATTTGCGGTAACAGGCTTACGCTTACTTCAAATTGAACAAGGCTTTGTCAGCGCTGCAGGTCAATTAGGTAAAATTAAAACAGCAGTTACAATGGTTGCATTAGTTTGGATTTTACTTGGTGAACCACTTGTCGTATGGATTGGTTTCCCAATCGGACAAGTATTGTTATACATCGGTGTATTCTTTACAGTTCTTTCAGGTATTGAATATTTCTACAAAGGTAGAGATGTATTTAAAAAACAATCATAATCTATATCATCTTAAGGGTGGCATATACATAGCGGTGAACTGAATGCATATGAGTTCACAAATCACTATGTTTATGCCACTCTTATATTTGTATAGTATGAATTAAGATTCTCAAAGGTAATGGAGGAAATTTTATGAAAATTTCTATTGTAGCAGTAGGATCAGAACTCCTATTAGGACAAATACTCAATACTAACGCGAAGTTCCTTTCTCAATTATTTAACGGTGTTGGCTTAAATGTCGTGGAACAAGCGGTAATTGGAGATAATGAAGCTAGATTAGAACGCTTATTGCGTCAATCTCTAGAAGTTAACGATACGATCGTAATGACAGGCGGACTTGGTCCGACAAAAGATGATTTAACGAAACATACAGTAGCAAAAGTCTTAGGGCGTGAACTGGTTACAGATGAAACAGCATTAGAATATATTGAAAGCTACTTTAAAGAACAAAAACAAGAAATGAGCGAAAATAATAAACAACAAGCATTAGTGATTGAAGGGTCAACGGTTCTGCCAAATAAAGTAGGTATGGCACCTGGCATGTTAGTAGAACAAGATGGTAAACGTATTGCGTTAATGCCTGGACCACCAAAAGAAATGAATCCGATGGCAGAAGAAGAATTACTTCCATTATTAATGCAAGAAAACGGTACAATCTTTTCTGAACAATTGAAGTTTGCGGGTATCGGAGAATCACGTGTTGAAACAGAGTTGTTAGATTTAATCGACAATCAATCTAATCCAACAATTGCTCCTTTAGCTGGTTCTCATGAAGTTAAAATTCGTGTTACAGCAAGTGGACCAGATGAAGCTACATGTAAGTCTTTAATCAAACCAATTAGAACAGAAATCCTTAATCGTATTGGAGATTATTATTTTGGTTCTGATGAAACAACAATCGAACAAGCAACACTTGAAAAAGTACCGGGTACTTTTGCGATTTATGATGGTGTTACATCAGGAGAAGTTTACTCTAAACTTAAAGAAGATGATAAACTTGATAAGTTAAGAGGTATGTTGGTTGATGATGTTATCTTTGTAGAACAAGACTTAGATATTAAAACACGATTAAAATCAGGTGCAGAACAAGTACGTAAACTTTATCAAACTGATATCGGTGTAGCCTTATTGCATGAAGAGGATGAAGTGTATTTAGGTGTACGCACAGAAGATGACTTCAAAATAGAAGCGTTTACTATGACGCAAAAAAGGAATTTAATTAAACATAGAACGCCAAACTATGTCTATATCCGTTTGATAAATATGTTTTCTAAGTAAGAAATAGATAAAAAATTACGTTTATAAGTACTAGTGTTCGGTTGGTTATCACTTAAAACAAGGAATAACCGAACAAATATTCGTTTATTTCTTGTAATTTAGGATAGAAACCTGTATAGTATGAATTAAGATAAATTTGAGAAGATATCTCGAATAGGAGGCCAGACATTGAATAATGAACGTCAAAAAGCGCTAGATACTGTAATTAAGAATATGGAGAAATCGTTTGGTAAGGGTGCGGTTATGAAGTTAGGCGATAACAAAGCGCGCCGAGTTTCAAGTGTATCAAGCGGTTCTGTTACATTAGATAATGCCTTAGGAGTAGGCGGATACCCTAAAGGAAGAATTGTAGAAATTTACGGACCAGAAAGTTCTGGTAAAACAACAGTTGCATTGCATGCGATTGCTGAAGTACAAAAACAAGGCGGAATTGCAGCATTTATTGATGCTGAGCACGCGTTAGATCCTGTATATGCAGAAGCATTAGGTGTGGATATCAATAACTTATACCTTTCACAACCTGACCATGGGGAACAAGGTTTAGAAATTGCAGAAGCATTTGTGCGTAGTGGTGCAGTAGACATTATTGTTGTCGACTCAGTTGCAGCATTAACACCTAAAGCTGAAATTGAAGGTGAAATGGGAGATACACACGTTGGTTTACAAGCTCGTTTAATGTCACAAGCTTTACGTAAACTTTCAGGTGCCATTTCTAAATCAAACTGTACAGCGATTTTCATCAACCAAATCCGTGAAAAAGTCGGCGTAATGTTCGGTAACCCTGAAACAACGCCAGGTGGACGTGCATTGAAGTTCTACAGCTCAGTACGTTTAGAAGTACGTCGTGCAGAACAATTAAAACAAGGCCAAGAAATTGTAGGTAACCGTACTAAAATTAAAGTAGTTAAAAACAAAGTTGCGCCACCATTCAGAGTAGCAGAAGTTGATATTATGTACGGACAAGGTATTTCTAAAGAAGGCGAATTAATCGACTTAGGTGTTGAACATGATATCGTTGATAAATCAGGTGCTTGGTATTCTTACAATGGCGACCGTATGGGTCAAGGTAAAGAAAACGTTAAGAATTACTTGAAAGAACATCCTGATGTTAAAGCAGACATCGATCAAAAATTACGCCAAAAACTTGGTATTTTTGATGGAGATGTTGAAGAGAAAGAAGAAAAAGAAGCAGAAAAAAATAGTGAAAATGCATCTTTATTTGAAGAAGAATAGTATCTATTTTATAAACCTGGAAATAGCTTCCAGGTTTTTCTTTTTGCGGTGTAATTATGAAGGTTATGTAAACTATTAACCTTGACACTTCTCATGTTAAAAAAGTACAATTGGTATGTATGATTCTTATATAACTTCATATAATCATATTGAAATTGATATACAAATAAACAAAATCCTAGAAAAAGGAGGTGTTTGTGTGAATTTATTAACCCTCCTACTCATTTTGCTGGGTTGTATTCTAGGAGTTGTTGTAGGGTATATAGTTGCCCAAAAAGTTTTGCACGATAAACAAGTGCAAGCAAAACAAACTGCAGATGATATTATCAATCAGGCGAACAAAGAAGCAGAGAATCTCAAGAAAGAGAGATTACTTGAGGCGAAAGAAGAAAATCAACGTTTAAAAGAACAAACAGAAAATGAACTTCGAGAAATACGTGGAAATCTTCAAAAACAAGAGACCCGCCTTCTTCAAAAAGAAGATAACTTAGAGCGTAAGTCTGATCTATTAGACAAAAAAGATGAGATTTTAGAGCAAAAAGAATCGAAAATTGAAGAAAAACAACAACAAGTAGATGCAAAAGAGAGTAGTGTTCAATCCATAATAATGAAGCACGAACAAGAATTAGAACGCATCTCCGGTCTCACACGTGATGAAGCTATCAAAGAACAGTTTCAACGTGTTGAAGAAGAACTGTCACAAGATATTGCAGTACTTGTTAAAGAAAAGGAAAATGAAGCGAAAGAAAAAGTTGATAAAACCGCAAAAGAATTGTTGGCAACAACGGTTCAACGCTTAGCTGCTGAACATACTTCAGAGTCAACAGTATCGGTAGTCAACTTACCGAATGATGAAATGAAAGGTCGTATTATTGGCCGTGAAGGTCGAAACATTCGTACTTTAGAAACATTGACGGGTATCGATTTAATTATAGATGATACACCAGAAGCGGTTATATTATCAGGCTTCGATCCTATTCGACGAGAAATTGCACGCACAGCTTTAGTCAACCTTGTTTCAGACGGTCGGATTCATCCGGGTCGTATCGAAGACATGGTAGAAAAAGCACGTAAAGAAGTAGATGATATTATCCGAGATGCTGGTGAACAAGCTACATTTGAAATTAACGTTCATAACATGCATCCAGACCTAGTTAAAATACTCGGTCGACTTAAATTCAGAACAAGTTATGGCCAAAATGTCTTAAAACACTCAATCGAAGTTGCACATTTATCAGGAATGCTTGCAGCTGAACTTGGTGAAGACGTGACATTGGCAAAACGTGCTGGTTTGTTACATGACGTTGGTAAAGCGATTGATCATGAAGTAGAAGGCAGCCATGTCGAAATTGGTGTAGAACTTGCGAAGAAATATCATGAAAACGAAACAGTTATTAATGCGATTCATTCCCACCACGGGGATGTTGAACCAACATCTATTATCTCTATCCTAGTTGCTGCAGCAGATGCTTTATCAGCAGCGCGTCCAGGTGCTCGTAAAGAGACACTTGAAAATTATATCCGCAGATTGGAACGCTTAGAAGCACTATCTGAAGGTTATGAAGGCGTAGAAAAAGCATTTGCGATTCAAGCAGGTCGTGAAATCCGTGTGATTGTATCACCAGATGACATCGATGACTTGAAAGCACATCGCCTAGCAAGAGATATTAAAAAACAAATAGAAGATGAACTACAGTATCCAGGACATATCAAAGTGACAGTTGTTCGTGAGACGAGAGCAATTGAATATGCAAAATAATTTTTGAAACCAACAGAACCTTGGGCTAGAGATAGCTCAAGGTTCTTTTATATACAAATAAACTATCCCTTCAGCTTTTGAATGAGCTCAAGGGATAGTTTCATTTAATTCATATTAAACTTATATATGCAGCATACTTAGAGTCGCAAAAGTTAATGCGGATAATATAATAGATGCGATTACAATTGCTATTAATGGTTTGCCGGCACGATCTTTAATATCTTTTAAGGCAACATTCAAGCCCAATCCAACCATTGCCATTATGATGAGTAATGTTGCTAAGAAATTTAATACTGCCATTAAAGGTTCTGGCAATGGTAAATACGTATTAATCAGTGCAGCAATAATAAAACCAAATAAGAAATATGGAATTTCTATTTTAGCTTTTTGTGCACTATGTTGTGATTTGTATTTCATGATTGCGAGTAAAATCAAACTGACTGGAATCAATAGAAATACACGTCCGAGTTTTGCGAGTAGTCCGATTTTAAGTGAAGCTTCTCCCGCAAATCCAGCAGCTAATACGACATGCGCAATTTCATGTAAACTACTGCCTGACCATGCGCCATATAATTGTGGCGCAATATTAAAGATAGATGTAATAACAGTGTAGGCTAATGAAAAGAGTGTTCCGATTAATGCGATAATGCCTACACTTAATGCTGTGTCTTTCTCTTTCGCTTTTAGAATTGAAGAAGTTGCGGCAATAGCAGCTGCACCGCAAATTCCTGTTCCGATACCTAATAGAAGACCGATATCACGATCACCTTTAAGCCATTTGTTTAATAAGAAAATAAAACAGATACTAAAAATAACTACACCGATATCCACGAGTAATAATGTACGTCCTTGTGTAATGATTTCGTTAATATTTAGTTTAAGACCATACAAGACAATCGCAAATTTCAAAAGCTTTTTCGCTGAAAATTCAATGCCAGGTCTAAGTGTTTCCGGATATCCTTTAATATGTCGATAAACAATCGCAAATAAGATGGCAATAGTCAATGCACCTACATTTGCGAGAATCGGCAACTTCGCTAACAACATACTGATGAGTGCGATAACCAGAGTAAAGAGTATCCCTAGTATGAAAGGTTTTTGTCTAAATGTTGTCATAGTCATGCCTCCTTAAAATTAAGGTTATCATTGGCTGACTATAACGTTAAATAAATATTTGGTATAGCGCTCATAACAAATTTGTTATAATAGTGAAAAGTCAAAGAGTCGGAGGACGTACAATGGATCCTTTTAAAGTATTAATTGAAGTCGTAAAAACGAGAAGCTACACGAAAGCAGCACAAAACTTATATACCTCGCAACCTTCAATCAGCCGAGATATTAAACGCTTAGAAAGTGACTATGACGTGAAGGTATTTGAATTTAAACATTCGAACATGCGACTCACAACTGATGGTGAAACTTTATTTCGATATGCGATACAAAAACAGCGACTTGAAGATCGTTTGAGAAAAGATTTAAAACAAGCACCTCATACAATTTCAGGAGAACTAACCATTGGCAGCAGTTACACTTACGGAGAATATCGATTGTCTGAACATCTCGCAGACTTGGCTCTAAAATATCCTAAATTACACATTCATGCGAGATTAGATAACTCAGAACATATTATTGAACATCTTAAACATAATAGTATCGATGTAGGTATTGTAGAAAAAGAAATTCAAGACAATGCGTTAAATAAAATTAAAATTGAACATGATGAGTTAGTTTTAATTCGTAGAAAAGGGCAAGTGTTTGAACAAGCTTCAACTTTTTATATTAGAGAAAGAGGCTCAGGTACGCGTGCATACCAAGAGAAGGGAATTGAGAAACTAGGCTTAGATGATATCTTTTTAGTTGAAATGAATAATACCACACTGATTAAAAATATGGTGCGCAGTGGTATGGGAATATCTATTGTTTCCTCTTCAGCACTGACTCCTTATGATCATCAATATTTAAGCGTAGTACCTGTAGATATACAACGTGATTTTTATTTGTTTACACATAAGAATAAATACATTGATGATAATCTAAGCTTATTGATAGAACATTTGAAGAAACAATAAAAAGTTGAACATAAAAAAGAAGTTAAGCATATTTTGCTTAACTTCACGTGTTTCATGTGTCAGTGTATATCACTGCATTGCTTTTATTTTTATAATCGTTGTCTTTATTTAGATAAAAGTAAATCTGTTTGTTTTACTTCTTTAAGTACTTCGCATGTATCTAAAGCGTTTGAAGATAATTGTGCGTATCTTTCAGCTAAACGATAAGCATTAACATAAAGTTCTAAAGCTTCTTTTGCGATATCTTCAGCATCCTCACTTTTTGACGGATTTGATTGAAGTACTAGTTCTGCGAACTTTTCGGGATCAATATTAATTGACATTGAATAACGACATCTCCTATAAATTTGATAGACAAATCATAACATACAAACACACCCTGAAAAAGTAAAACTTCTAGTCGAAAATTGACAGATTTTTTACAAATACAACAATGTGATGTATGAATGACTTAATTACTTTTACCCGCTCTACATAAAATTAAAGATGAAGTTATTAAAACTTAAAAGAATCTTTGATTTCAGAACGCGATTGATACTTTTCAATTGATGCTTTTTCCATTAAACTAACTAATATGAGAGGATGAAGGAACGTTGAGAATATTATTTATCGGCGATATCGTAGGTAAGGTAGGACGTCAGGCAATCACGACGTATCTTCCTAAATTGAAACAACATTACCGTCCGACTGCGACAATTGTGAACGCTGAAAATGCGGCACACGGCAAAGGACTGACTGAAAAAATTTATAAACAATTATTACGTGAAGGCGTAGACTTTATGACGATGGGCAATCATACGTATGGTCAGCGTCAGATTTATGAGTTTATTGATGATGCGAAACGTATGGTCAGACCTGCGAACTTCCCTGATGAAGCACCAGGTGTCGGCATGCGTTATATGCAGATTAATGACACAAAACTTGCTGTTATCAATTTGCAAGGACGCGCTTTTATGCAAGATATTGATGATCCATTTAAAAAAGCAGATGCTTTGATAAAAGAAGCGCAAAAAGAAACGCCTTATATTTTTGTAGATTTTCATGCGGAAACAACATCAGAGAAAAATGCGATGGGCTGGTATTTAGATGGCCGCGCAAGTGCTGTAGTTGGAACGCATACACATATTCAAACTTCAGATAACCGTATTTTACCTCAAGGTACAGGTTACATTACAGATGTCGGTATGACTGGCTTCTATGATGGTATTTTAGGTATTAATCGTGATGAAGTCATTTACCGTTTTATCTCAAGTTTACCGCAACGTCATGTTGTACCTGACGAGGGAAGAGAAGTTTTATCTGGTGTAGTTATTGATTTAGATAAAAATGGTAAAACCAAAAAGATTGAACGGATTTTAATTAACGAAGATAACCCATTCGAAATGGTCTGATAGGGTATCGTCCGTTAGTATGAATTTCACTTAAAACCACTGTTATCATAGTAATACAGTGGTTTATTTTGTTATGATGATAGATGAATTATATTACAGGAGGCAAAGCTAGGTATGAAATCACAAGTATCTTGGAAAGTAGGCGGACAACAAGGTGAAGGAATTGAATCGACTGGGGAAATCTTTGCCACAGCAATGAACCGTGAAGGGTATTATCTCTACGGATACAGACATTTCTCAAGCCGTATTAAAGGCGGACATACCAATAATAAAATCAGGGTATCAACAACACCTGTACATGCGATCAGCGATGATTTAGATATTCTAATCGCATTTGATCAAGAAACGATTGAATTAAACCATCATGAAATGCGTGATGACAGCGTAATTATTGTAGATGCAAAAGCAAAACCGTCTCGTCCTGAAAATTGTAAAGCCCAACTGATCGTACTGCCTTTTACAGATATCGCAAAAGAGCTAGGTACGAAATTAATGAAAAACATGGTCGCAATTGGTGCAACATGTGCCATTATGGATTTAGATATCAAATCTTTCGAATCTTTAATTGCGAATACATTCGGTAAAAAAGGCGAAAATATTGTAGACATGAACGTTCAAGCGTTGCATGCAGGCTATGAAGCTATGAAAGAAGAAATGACAGACTTAAAAGGTGACTACCACCTTGAAGCAAGCCAGTCTGAGCCGCATTTATATATGATTGGTAACGATGCGATTGGCTTAGGTGCGATTTCAGCGGGTTCTAAATTTATGGCTGCTTATCCGATTACACCAGCATCAGAAATCATGGAATATATGATTGAAAACTTACCAAAAGTAAATGGTGCAGTTATCCAAACAGAGGATGAAATTGCGGCTGCGACAATGGCTATCGGTGCAA
The DNA here is from genome assembly GCF_001838465.1 of Staphylococcus sp. HMSC061G12. Classification (NCBI taxonomy): domain Bacteria; kingdom Bacillati; phylum Bacillota; class Bacilli; order Caryophanales; family Staphylococcaceae; genus Staphylococcus; species Staphylococcus sp. HMSC061G12. Next base: position 46,870 of record NZ_KV837062.1, on the reverse strand, counting down.
ACTATGCAGGTGTCCGTGCATTTACAGCATCAGCAGGACCTGGCTTGTCGTTAATGATGGAATCTATCGGGTTATCAGGTATGACTGAAACACCGTTAGTGATTGTGAATACACAACGTGGCGGTCCATCAACAGGCTTACCGACAAAAGAAGAACAATCTGACTTAATGCAGATGATTTATGGTACGCATGGCGATATTCCTAAAATTGTCGTAGCACCGACAGATGCTGAAGATTCGTTCTATTTAACAGTAGAAGCTTTCAACTTAGCTGAAGAATACCAATGCCCAGTCATTATCTTAAGTGATTTACAATTAGCATTAGGTAAACAAACTGTTGAACAATTAGATTTCGGTCGTGTAGAAATTAAACGTGGCGAGTTGCTTCAAAGTGATATTGAAAGAGATGAAGATGATAAATCTTACTTCAAACGTTATGCATTAACAGCAAGCGGTGTATCACCACGACCAATTCCAGGTGTTAAAGGCGGTATTCATCATGTGACAGGCGTAGAACACAGTCCAGAAGGTAAACCTAGCGAGTCTGCACAAAACCGTCAAGAACAAATGGACAAACGTATGCGTAAGACAGAAAAGTTATTAATCAATGAACCTGTGATTGACGATCAACCGTATGATGAAGCGGATATCTTATATATTGGTTTCATTTCAACAAAAGGTGCAATTCAAGAAGGTAAAGCACGTCTTGAAGATGAAGGTATTAAAGTCAATCATTTACAAATTAAACAATTGCATCCGTTCCCTACACAAATTGTGCAAGAAGCGGTAGATAAAGCGAAAAAAGTAGTTGTTGTTGAACATAACTATCAAGGACAACTTGCGAATATATTAAAAATGAATGTGAACGTCCATCAAAATTAATCAATCAAACGAAGTATGATGGTACACCATTCTTACCACATGAAATTGAAGAAAAAGGTTTAGAAATTGCCAAAGAAACTGAAGGAGTGGTTACAGGTGGCAACATTTAAAGATTTTAGAAATAACGTTAAGCCTAACTGGTGTCCAGGTTGCGGTGACTTCTCAGTCCAAGCAGCGATTCAAAAAGCAGCTGCAAATGTAGGCTTAGAACCAGAAGAAGTAGCATTAATTACAGGTATCGGTTGTTCAGGTCGTTTATCAGGCTATGTTAACTCATATGGTATGCACGCGATTCACGGTCGTGCTTTACCGATTGCGCAAGGTGTTAAAATGGCCAATAAAGATTTAACAGTGATTTGTTCAGGCGGTGACGGAGATGGTTATGCGATTGGTATGGGTCATACCATTCATGCATTACGTCGTAACATGAACATTACGTACATCGTTATGGATAACCAAATTTATGGTTTAACTAAAGGACAAACATCACCATCATCAGCACCTGGCTTTGTGACAAAAACTACACCAAAAGGCAACATTGAACAAAACGTCGCACCGTTAGAATTAGCATTATCATCAGGTGCAACATTTGTAGGACAAGGTTTCTCAAGTGACATCAAAGGATTGACTGCTTTAATCGAAGAAGCAATCAACCATGATGGTTTCTCATTTGTGAACGTTTTCTCACCATGTGTGACTTATAATAAAGTAAATACGTATGATTGGTTTAAAGAAAATCTTGTATCTGTTGATGAATTAGAAGATTATGATCCATCAAATAAAGGTAAAGCAACACAAGCAGTTATCAATCATGAATCATTGCTGACAGGTATTGTATATCAAGATAAAGAAACACCTTCTTATGAATCACAATTAGAAGTGATGAGCGGAGAAGCTTTAGCTAAGCAAGATATCAACATTGACCAATCACAATTTGATGAACTAACAAAACAATTTATTTAAAATACAAAATAGCCTTCATATTCTTCAAATAACGGGTATAAGTTATTGTAAGGGTATGAAGGCTTATTTATGATTCTGAAAATATATTTATATGATTATTTTGTATATCCATTAAATTGAGATTGACTAAATTTTAAAATAAAAGTTTGGCATACCGCTTAATCAGGGTAATGTTTAAATAAGTCGCATTTAAGAGGTGTACAAAATGAAGAAAGAGATAAACGGAAATGAAACTCCTATGACACAAGAGCACTTATTAAATAAAATTGCACATAATTACTTAGAAGGACAGCAAGTGGATCCTTCAAATGAACATATAATTGAAAATGAAACACCACAAGGGTATGATGCACGTATTTATTTATTAAAAAACGAAGCCAATCGAAAACATTTAGCACACTGTATTAGAGATTATATCAATGGACATCTCGTAAAAGTGTTAGTAGACGATCATTTATTAATCGATTTTACGGAAACAGCAAATAATGATCATACCCATTTCAAAAGTTTAAATGGAGAATTAATCAAACATTTTAATCGAGCAATCAGACAAATTAAAGGTGAAATTCCTTTTGATGAAGGTAATCATCCTGTGCCTCTATATGTTAGACGAATCAGTGAAGGTGGTTTTAAAGTTTTGAAACTTGATGAAATCCACCGCCTAGTCTATAAAGAAATTGATCATCGCCTCATTATTATCAGCTGTTATTACCACACTGTATGATTTCCATAAAACTAAGATAGAATATTCGATAGAAAATATAAATTTTGATACAGTAAAGTTAATGAAATAGTGAAAAGAGGTTTGAAAGATGCAAGATACATTGATGAGTATTCAAGTATTACCTAAAACACCCAATGGTGAAGACGTTATTCCATATGTTGATGAAGCGATTTCTATTATTGAACAATCTGGATTAAAATTTAGAGTATCGCCATTAGAAACAACCGTTCAAGGCACAATGAGCGAGTGTTTGATTCTAATTCAAAATATTAATGACAGAATGGTCGAACTAGAAGTACCAAGTGTCATCAGTCAAGTGAAGTTCTATTATGTACCGACTGGTATTACAATGGAAGATTTGACTGCAAAATATGATTAATAAATATTATTTGCTAAAGCATTCCTAATTACAGGAGTGCTTTTTTGTTTTATCAAACAACCTAATTATAAAAATAATAAAAAATAGAAGTGTCATTGACACAATAGTCTGAATATTAATATAATAATTTCATATAAGCGGCATAGAGATAACAGCAAGAGGAGGAATTATATGAAGAAACGATGGTTTAAGTTAGCGATAGTTTTACTATCACTGTTATTAGTACTATCAGCATGCGGCAGCAAAAAGTCGGATTCTGATAATACTAAGGGTTCAAGCAGTACGGGCAAGAGTGACAAAAAAGGCGGTACATTAAATATTGGTACAGGTGCACCACCAGAAGGTAACTTCTCTGGTATTTATGCAGCATCAGTCACTGATTCAGGTGTTATCGGATTATTCAGTGATGGATTATTCAAAATGGATGATCATTTACAATTAGAACCAAACTTAGTGTCATGGAAAGAAATCGAACCTGCTAAGAAATATAAATTCACATTGAAAAAAGGTGTGAAATGGCAAGATGGTAATCCATTAACAATCAATGACTGGATTTTCACATTAGAAACATTAGCAAATCCTGACTACGATGGTCCACGTTATGACAACGTAGATTGTATCGAAGGGGCACAAGCGAAAAAAGAAGGTCAAGCGGATACAATTTCAGGTATCAAAAAAATTGATGACTACAATGTAGAAATCACATTCAAAGAGAAAAAAGTTAATAACTTATTGAAAATTTATGCTGGCGATTTATTGAGTGAAAAAATCTTTAAAGATATTCCAGTTAAAGATATGGCGAAATCAGACGCTGTTCGTAAACACCCAATCGGTTATGGACCATTCAAAGTTAAAAAAATCGTAGATGGCGAATCAGTACAATTTGAGAAAAACAAAGATTACTGGAAAGGTGAACCAAAACTAGACAAAATCAACTATAAAGTTGTAGACCAAAACGCGATGGTTAAAGCTCTTCAAAACGGCGACATCGACATGGTAGGTCAAGGTACACCACCAATGGCAAAACAAGTTAAAGACTCTAAAGCAGACAACATTAAAGTATTAACAGCACCATCAACACAATACATGATTATCGGATTTGTATTAAACAAATATGATAAAAAAGCAATGAAAGTCGGAGAACCACTTCCTAAATACCAAGATGTACGTTTAAGAAAAGCAATGGATTATGCGATCAATAAAGATGAATGGATTAAAGCATTCATGTATGGTTACGCTAAACCAACGAACTCATTAATTCCAACAAGTCATTGGGTATCTCAAGGTAATAAAGGCTTAGAAGACTATAGCTACAATGTTAAAAAAGCGAAAAAATTATTAGATGAAGCAGGATATAAAGATAGAGACGGCGATGGTTTCAGAGAAGACCCTAAAGGTAAAAAATTCGAAATCAGCTTGAAACACTATGCAGGTACAAACCCAACATTTGAACCAAGAACTGCAGCACTTAAAGGTTATTGGGAAAAAGTTGGTTTGAAAACTAAAGTCAGCATGGTTGAATTCAGTAAATATAATGCAGATTTAGAAAAATCAGACGGTAACGTTGAAGTTTATGTCAGAGGATGGCAACAAGGGGCTGACCCAGATCCATCAGGTTTATATAAATCAAATGCATTATGGAATGAATCACGTTACAACAACCCAGAATCAGATAAATTATTAGCAGAAGCTACTGATTTTGATGTTGTAGGAAACGACAAAGAAAAACGTAAAGATATCTACTTGAAATGGCAAAAACTTTGGAATAAAGATGTTCCAGTTATCCCTCTTGTAGAACTTGAAGATATTACTTTAGTTAGCAATAAAGTTAAAAACTTTGAAGTTTCATTCAAAGGATCTAACCCTGCAAATGAATGGACTGTAGAAAAATAATTTTGCATGAAAAGCCTCGATTATTTTCGAGGCTTTTTCTAAGCAAAAAAAGGGAGTGTTGAAATTGACATCGAGGAATATTTTAGAAATAACACAATTAAAAACCAGCTTTTACATAAAGAAAGAATGGCATTCTGCAGTTAATGATATTAATTTGTCAGTTGAAGAAGGGGAGATTCTTGGGATCGTAGGTGAATCAGGATCAGGTAAATCTGTATTAAGTTTATCTGTGATGCAGTTATTACCAGAAAAAATTGCCAAGATTGAAGAAGGAGAAATCGTCTTTAAAGGTAAGCGTGTAGACAACATCAGTGAGAATGACTATAACCAACTAAGAGGTAAAGAACTCTCAATGATTTTCCAAGAACCGATGACAGCTTTAAATCCAGTATTTACAATTGGTAATCAGCTTACTGAAAAAATCATGCTGCATTTGAAATTGAATAAATCAGAAGCGAGAGCCAAAGCGATTGATTTGCTTAACCAAGTAGGTATTCCGCGTGCCGCAGAAGTCATTGATAACTATCCGCATCAATTATCAGGTGGGATGAGACAGCGTGTCATGATCGCATTAGCTATTTCTTGTAGTCCTGATTTATTAATCGCTGATGAGCCTACCACTGCCTTAGACGTTACAGTACAAGCCCAAATTTTAGAGTTGTTACGAAAAATCAGAAAAGAAACGAATATGTCTATCATCTTCATTTCGCATGACTTAGCTGTTATCTCAGAACTCTGTGACCGCGTTGCCGTAATGTATGCCGGTAATATTATTGAAACTGGAACGACTAATGAAATTTTCAAATCTCCGAAGCATCCTTATACACAAGCTTTAATCAGATCGATACCTAAATTAGACAGTGATGTTGAAAAATTAGAAGTTATTGAAGGTAGTGTCCCTTCACTTGTTAATATGCCGAAAGTAGGATGTAAATTCGCAAACAGATGTCCGCATGTTATGGATATCTGTAAAACTGAAAACGTCGCTTTAAAATCGATTGACGCAAAACATAAAGTCGCTTGTCATTTATATGACGAGCAATAATGGAGGAACGATATGGATAAAAAGACAATCTTAGAAGTAAACAATCTTAAGCAATATTATCCAATTAAAGGTGGATTTTTTCGTAGAACAATCGGTCAAGTTAAAGCAGTAGACGGTATCAGTTTTAAAATTAATGAAGGAGAAACAATGGGGCTTGTTGGTGAATCAGGCTGTGGTAAATCGTCAGCAGGACGCAGCATTTTAAGATTACAGACACCGACAGATGGTACTGTTTTATTCGATGGCGAGGATATCACAAAGATTCAAGGTAGAAAGTTGAGAGAAGCGAGACAAGGTTTTCAAATGGTCTTTCAAGATCCTTATGCATCATTAAACCCGCTTCAAATGGTCGGCGATATCGTCGCTGAACCGATTAAAAACTATCATAAAATATCTAAAGAAGAACTCGAAAAAGAAGTCAAAGCACTGCTTGTCAAAGTAGGACTAAACACAGAAGATTATTATAAATATGCGCATGAATTTTCAGGAGGTCAAAGACAAAGGGTCGGTATTGCACGCGCACTCGCTTTAAAACCAAAACTTATCATTTTAGATGAACCTGTCAGTGCGTTAGATGTTTCTGTACAATCTCAAGTTTTGAACTTATTAGATGATTTGCAAGAAGAGTTTAATCTCAGTTATTTATTCATCGCCCATGACTTAAGTGTCGTAAAGCATGTGAGTGATTACATTGGAGTTATGTATCTCGGACACATTGTAGAACAAGGTCCGTCAGATGAAATTTATAACAACCCTAAACATCCGTACACACAAGCTTTGATTTCAGCTATTCCTGAAATTGATCCAGAAAAAAGAAAAGAACGTATTTTATTAACAGGTGATTTACCTTCTCCTGCCAATCCACCGACAGGGTGCCCATTCCATACCCGTTGTCCGATTGCTCAAGAAGCGTGTAAAACAACTAAGCCAAAGTATAAAGAAGTCAGTCAAAATCATTTCGCAGCATGCTTATTGATTGAGGAAGAGGTGGAAAAATGATTCAGTTAATTGTTCGTCGTTTATTATTGATGATTCCGTTATTATTCTTAATTTCAATCGTTATCTTCAGTATTGCGAAAATGCAGCCGGGTGATGCTTTTACAGGATCTGTAACGTCAACTGATAGTTCAGCATCTAAATATATTGAACAGCAAAGAAAAAAATTAGGCTATGACCAGCCGATTCATGTGCAATATATGAAATGGGCTGAAAAAATCGCTCAAGGTGATTTAGGTGAATCTGTACGATTCAAACGTCCAGTTTTAGATTTAATTAAAGAAAGAATGCCAAACACAATTACACTAGGTACATTAAGTTTGATATTTACTTATATTTTAGCGTTTCCGCTTGGTATTGTTTCAGGACGGAAACCGTACTCACCTTTAGATTATTCTATACAAATCGCGAACTATTTCTTACTCGCGTTACCTTCATTTGTAGCGGGTGTGTTCGCAATTTATTTATTTGCTTTCCAATTAAACTGGTTCCCATTCCAAGGCTCAGTGACGATTGGTTTGGAAGAAGGTACATTCCCGTACTATATGAGTAAAATTTATCATGCCTTATTGCCTGCATTGATTCTAGGTATTATGTCGACAGCAGGTTACGTACAATTCTTAAGAAATGATATTATCGAAAATTCACGTAAAGACTATGTCAGAACAGCACGTTCAAATGGTATTTCAGAAAACAAAATTTACAACAAACATATTTTAAGAAACTCAGTCATTCCGATTGTGACATTCTTCGGTGGAGATGTGTTATCTATCTTCGGCGGGGCTGTAATTACTGAAACGATTTTCTCTTATCCTGGTATCGGTAAATTATTAATTGAAGCAATCAGCGGTAAAGACTATCCATTAATGATGGCATTACTTTTATTCTTTGCATTTTTAGGACTATTAGCGAACTTAATATCCGACATCACATACAGTATTGTAGACCCTAGAATTAAGAGCAACTAAGGAGGAGAAAACATGTCTAAAAAATCAAAAAAGAAACATGAAAGTTATTCACCGCTGAAAACAGCCATGATTCACTTCACACATAATAAATTAGCAATGACAGCGCTGATTACATTAATTGCGATATTTGTGATTTCAATGTTATCTCCACTGCTTGCGCCGTACGACCCAAACTTACAAAATTTGGTTTATATTAAAGGGGATATGTCACCAGAACACTGGTTAGGCACAGATGCCGGTGGACGTGATATTTTAAGTCGTCTGCTTTATTCTGGTCGTGTCTCTATGGTCTTTGGGATTGTGACAACTGCCGGAATTTTAATCATCGGTTTGATTGTCGGAATGATTTCAGGTTACTATGGCGGCAAAGTAGATACCATTTTAATGCGTTTTACTGAGTTTGTTATGTTGTTCCCATTCATTCCATTCGCAATCGTATTAAATGCGACATTCAGTGACAAAATCAAAAACCCATATGGCTCAGCATTTATTTTAGCAGCTGTAATCATTACCTTATCATGGGTTGGGATTGCCAGATTAACACGTGGTAAAGTCATGCAGGAAAAAGAAAATGAATATTTCTTAGCGGCTGTTTCAATTGGAACACCTGTTTATAAAATTATGTTAAAACACTTACTTCCAAATATTTTAAGTGTCATCATTGTACAAGCAACATTATTATTTGCGGTACAAATCGTGGCAGAAGCTGGTTTAAGTTTCCTTGGTTTCGGTATTGCGAAAACAACACCGACATGGGGGAATATGTTATCGGATGCGCAAGAAGCGGATGTATTAAGCAGTAAACCATGGATTTGGATGCCACCAGCGATGATTATTACGATTACAATTTTATGTATCAACTTCGTGGGTGAAGGATTAAAAGATGCTTTGAACCCTAAATCTAAACACTAATCAAAGAGTCGGTCACATTGACCGGCTTTTTCTTATGAGAACAAGAATCATTTTGCACTTTTATGATAAACCATATATAATGTAATAATGATAAATCGGGGATATAGAAAGGATTTTGCGAAGTGAATGAAGAACAAAGAAAAGCAGGTTCTTTAGACGTCATTGCTCAACGAAATAAAAAAGAAAAAGATTATAGTCAGTACTTCGAAACAGTGTATCAACCTCCTAGTTTAAAAGAAGCCAAAAAACGCGGTAAAGAAGAAGTAAAATATAATCGTGATTTCCAAATAGATGAAAAGTTTAAAGATATGGGTAAAGGCCGTACGTTCTTTATTAAAACATACGGTTGTCAAATGAACGCACATGACACAGAAGTAATGGCAGGTATTTTTGAGGCACTTGGTTATACGCTAGCAGACGACATGTTGAAAGCGGATGTTATTTTACTGAATACTTGTGCAATCCGTGAGAATGCGGAGAATAAAGTGTTCAGTGAAATCGGTAATTTAAAACATTTAAAACGTGATCGTCCAGATTGCTTAATCGGCGTTTGCGGTTGTATGTCACAAGAAGAATCAGTTGTAAATAAAATCTTAAAATCATTCCAAAATGTGGACATGATTTTCGGTACGCATAATATTCATAAACTGCCTGAAATTTTAGAAGAAGCTTATTTATCTAAAGCAATGGTCATTGATGTATGGTCAAAAGAAGGCGATGTTATTGAAAACTTGCCTAAAGTACGTGATGATTATTTCAAAGCTTGGGTCAATATTATGTACGGTTGTGACAAGTTCTGTACATATTGTATTGTTCCGTTTACACGCGGTAAAGAACGTAGCCGTAGACCAGAAGATATTATTGAAGAAGTACGTGATTTAGCACGTCAAGGTTATAAAGAGATTACATTATTAGGACAAAATGTTAACTCATATGGTAAGGACTTACAAGATATTGAATATGGTTTAGGCGATTTATTTGAAGATATCGCTAAAATTGATATCCCACGTGTTCGCTTCACAACAAGTCATCCATGGGACTTCACAGACCACATGATTGAAGTTATTGCCAAAGGCGGCAATATTGTTCCGCATATTCATTTACCGGTACAATCTGGTAATGATGCCGTACTTAAAATTATGGGACGCAAATATACACGTGAAAGTTATTTAGATTTAGTAAATCGTATCAAAGCAGCAATTCCAGATGTTGCGTTAACGACAGATATCATTGTCGGTTATCCAAATGAAACTGAAGAACAATTTGAAGAGACTTTATCACTATATGATGAAGTTGAATTCGAACATGCGTATACGTACCTTTATTCACAACGTGATGGTACACCAGCAGCACGTATGAAAGATAACGTGGCAACTGAAGTGAAGAAAGAACGTTTACAACGTTTGAATAAAAAAGTCGGTTATTATTCAGAACGTGCCTTAAAAGCATACGAAGGTGAAGTGGTCACTGTATTATGTGAAGGCAGCAGTAAAAAAGATGAAAATGTTTTAGCAGGTTATACTGAGAAAAATAAACTTGTCAATTTCAGAGGACCTAAAGAAGCAATTGGTCAATTAGTGAAAGTGAAAATTGATGAAGCGAAACAATATTCTTTAAACGGTACATTCTTAAATATTGTGGAAGCTGAAGCGGTTGAAGCATAATGTACGATAAAGCAGAGATTATCGCTAAGGCACAAGCACTCAGTGATCAAATAAAAGCTTTAGAAACCGTTAAAGAATATCAAAAAGTTGAACAACAAATACATCGTAATCATCATATCGATGCGTGGATGGCTGATTTGAAACAACGACAAAAGCAATCAGTCAATTTGCAGAACTATGGCAAAATGGAAGCTTTCAAGCGTAGTGAAGCAGAGATTGCGGAGATTCAACAAAAAATCAATGCGTTGCCGATTGTGACAGAATTTCGTGATGCCCAAGCAGATGCGAATGATTTATTGCAGATGATGATTAATACGATGGCTGATCAGTTAAATGCAGCGCACCACAAGCAGTAACTTTAAATTATAAGTGAAAGGGCGTTTTTTATTGTGAATGTAAGAAAGCTTACACTGACTTCAATGTTTATCGCCATTAATGTGGTTTTAAGCAGTTTGATTGTTATCCCTATTGGACCGATTAAAGCAGCACCGATTCAGCATATGATTAATGTGCTATGTGCTGTATTTGTAGGACCGTGGTTTGGATTGGCACAAGCCTTTCTATCTTCTGTAATTAGAATGATGTTCGGCACAGGATCTGCTTTTGCGTTTCCTGGCAGTATGATTGGTGTATTGTTGGCAAGTGCACTTTACCGCTACCGTAAACATTTATTTATGGCAGCTATAGGTGAAGTCATCGGTACAGGATTAATCGGAAGTTTTATGTGTATTCCATTAGCATTCGTACTCGGTTTACAACATTTTGCGATTAAACCTTTAATGGCAGCCTTTATTACTTCAAGTGCTGTCGGTGCTTTCATCAGCTATGTTGTATTAATGATATTATTTAAAAAAGGCAAACTCTCTCGTTGGTTGCCTAAAGATTAATAAATAAGACCCCATTCGTTTCTTAAATGAAGTGAATGGGGTCATTGTTATATCTTGTGGTTTTTAAAACTAAATATTGTTTTAGTTATAGAATGAAAATACTAGTAAGCTGTTAGAAGCTCATACATGAAATAACTATATGTGGTCAATTAGTACTATTTTTGATCACGTAACTGAATATACTGATCGATATAATTTGAAAATGCACCATCCACACCTGCATTCAGCAATGCTTGCATCTCTGGTTGTGTATTTACTGTATATGGATGAACAAGTAAGTCGTGACGATGTGCTTTGTCGACATTTTGTGGTGTCGCATCATGATACTCAGGGCCGACACCTTGTGCATAAGATGAAATAAAGTCTAGTTGTTGATCAGTATAAGCGGATAATTGACCAACATCTGTTAGTTGAATAAGCGGAATATGGCTATTTAAGCGTTGCATCTTCAGTAAACTTTCTTGTGAGAAGCTTTGAATCACAACTTGTCCGTTTTTTAGTTTTGCAGGAGTTAATAAGCCATGTTGATTCAGTGTTTGAAGTAATTTTTCTTCCATACCTGGATACACATCTGGTGACTTTGTCTCGATATAATAATTAGTATCTTGACCATAACGATTTAAAATCTCGTCAAGCGTCGGAATTTTTGCGCCTTCATATTCAGGTTTCGCATATTGTGGATTTTCAACGTTAAACCAAGTACCGACATCCATTTGTTTCAGGTGTTCTGTCGTATAATTTTTGACGGGACCATGGAATTTTCCACCAGTTGTACGATCTACCGTTTCATCATGCATCGCGATAAGATTGCCGTCTTTAGTCATCTGTAAATCCAATTCAATATAGTCTGCGTTAAGTTCATGTTTCGCTTTGTCATATGCGAAGAAAGTATGTTCAGGTGTATAACCACTCGCGCCACGATGTGCAATTGAAACATTTTGATTTAAGATGTTATGCGGATGATTCGACATGTTTTTTGTAGACTGATTATGCGCATTTGAAGCTGGACCGATAGTGTCAGTGTTCGCATAAGTTGCTTGGGAAGTTGCGAGAAGTGCAGTAGAAATCATGAGAGTAGAAAAAACAGTTGATTTAATTTTCATATGTATTTATGCTCCTTTGTTTAAGATATTTTCATGATAGCTTAAGATTTAAGGAGAATTGCACATATTTACTATAAGTTTATAAAAGTTAACTATGGTTTTATGATTTATTATTATTTTTAAAA
>NZ_KV837062.1:0-34230 GCF_001838465.1 Staphylococcus sp. HMSC061G12 | reverse complement strand
AAAATTAGATTAAAATTACAGTGTAAAGACGATACTCGTTTGTGAGAACATAATTTGTTAAAATAGATGAGTTAAGACAAGTGAAAAGAATATGAATTTCCTATACAATCACTTATAATGATTAAACCTAAAATTAGAAGGAATGATTGAAAATCATGACAAATGTAACGCCGATGATGCAGCAATATTTAAAAATTAAATCACAATATCAAGACTGCTTACTGTTTTTCAGACTAGGCGATTTTTATGAAATGTTTTATGAAGATGCTAAAGTCGCATCGAAAGTGTTAGAAATCACGTTGACGAAGCGTGATGCGAAAAAAGAAAATCCGATACCCATGTGCGGGGTGCCGTATCATTCAGCAGAAAGCTATATCGAAACTTTAATTGATAACGGCTATAAAGTGGCTATTTGTGAACAAATGGAAGATCCGAAGGTTACAAAAGGCATGGTACGCCGTGAAGTCATCCGCGTCGTTACACCTGGTACGATTATGAACCAGGGCGGTGTTGATGAGAAACAAAACAACTATATTTTAAGCTTCGTCAGAGAAAATGGTGACATTGCGTTAAGTTATTGCGATGTTTCTACTGGTGAATTAAAAGTGACACACTTCAAAGATGAAAGTATGTTGCTGAATGAAATCACAACGATTAATCCAAATGAAATTGTGACAGCAGAAACAGTAGAAGAAAACTTAAAACAACAAATGTCGCTTGCGACTGAAACGTTGACTGTTGTAGATGATATCACGAATCAAGACTATCCAGTGAATCAAGTAGAAGATGACTTGATGCATCGTGCTGTACAAGTCTTATTAGATTACATTCATCACACACAAAAACGAAACTTAGATCATATTGAAGATGTCAAAGTGTACGAAGCAGTAGACTTTATGAAAATGGATTATTATGCGAAACGTAATTTAGAGTTAACAGAAAGTATCCGTTTGAAGTCTAAAAAAGGTACTTTATTATGGTTGATGGATGAAACGAAAACACCGATGGGTGCACGTCGTTTAAAACAATGGATAGATCGTCCATTAATTTATAAACAAGCTATTAATGAACGTTTAGATGCAGTGTCTCAATTGATAGACCGCTTCATCGAACGTGATACACTCCGTAATTACTTAAACCAAGTCTATGATATTGAACGCCTTGTAGGACGTGTCAGTTATGGTAACGTCAATGCACGTGATTTAATCCAATTGAAGCACTCAATATCTGAAATTCCGAATATCAAAGCTTTACTAGATGAATTTGACCAACAGCTGCCAGAACAATTCAGACAGCTAGAACCTTTAGATGATTTACTCGATTTATTAGAACAAAGTATCGTGGAAGAACCTCCGATTTCTGTAAAAGATGGTGGTTTATTTAAACAAGGCTTCAATGAACAGCTTGATGAATATTTAGAAGCGTCAATTAATGGGAAACAATGGCTTGCGCAACTTCAAGCAAAAGAACGAGAACGTACTGGCATCCGCTCATTAAAAATCAGCTTCAACAAAGTATTCGGTTACTTTATCGAAATTACGCGTGCGAATCTAAAAGACTTTGAACCTGCTGATTATGGCTATACACGTAAACAAACTTTATCGAATGCGGAACGTTTTATTACTGACGAATTAAAAGAAAAAGAAGATTTGATTTTAGGTGCAGAAGATAAAGCGGTTGAATTAGAGTATCAATTATTTGTGAAATTGAGAGAAGCAGTTAAAACTTATACTGAACGTCTTCAAAAACAAGCAAAATTAATTTCAGAAATTGACTGTCTTCAAAGTTTTGCGGAAATCGCGCAAAAATATAACTACGTCAGACCTGAGTTCAGTGAAGATAAAACATTGAACTTAGTCGATTCACGCCATCCAGTGGTAGAACGTGTGATGGATTATAATGATTATGTACCTAATGATTGTTACTTAGATGACGAACAATTTATTTACTTAATTACTGGACCGAATATGTCAGGTAAATCAACATATATGCGTCAAATTGCGATTATCAGTATTATGGCGCAAATGGGGGCATATGTTCCATGTGGTGAAGCGGTCTTACCGATTTTTGACCAAATCTTTACGCGTATCGGTGCAGCGGATGATTTAGTTTCAGGTAAAAGTACGTTCATGGTAGAAATGTTAGAAGCACAAAAAGCTTTAACTTATGCGACTGAAGACAGCTTGATTATCTTCGATGAAATCGGTCGTGGTACTTCTACATTTGATGGTTTAGCACTCGCTCAAGCCATGATTGAATATGTAGCACAAACGTCTCATGCGAAGACTTTATTCTCTACTCACTACCATGAGCTGACAACATTAGATCAATCGTTAGCATGTCTTAAAAATGTACATGTCGCAGCAAATGAATATCAAGGCGAATTAATCTTCCTGCATAAAGTTAAAGAGGGTGCAGTAGATGACAGTTATGGTATTCAAGTTGCGAAATTAGCAGACTTACCTGATGAAGTGATTGACCGTGCACAAGTGATTTTAGATGCCTTTGAAGCAAAAGATAAACCACAGCCGCATATTCCGACGAATGAAATATCAGAAATGCAGGTGGCTGAAAGCACAGAAGAAACAAAACAGTCTAAAGGAAATGAAGCAGAGTTCTTCCAAGGTACCTTTGACTTATTTGATAGTGCACCGAAAGAAAGTGCGATAGAAGCGGAATTGAAACAACTTAATATTTCTAATATGACACCGCTTGAAGCATTGATTAAATTAAATGAATTACAAAATCAATTAAAATAGAGGTGACGAATCATGGGCAAAATTAAAGAATTACAAACTTCACTCGCTAATAAAATTGCGGCGGGTGAGGTCGTAGAACGTCCTGGATCAGTCGTCAAAGAATTACTCGAAAATGCCCTTGATGCACAAGCAAGTGAAATTAATATAGAAGTTAAACAGTCTGGCATTGAATCTATTCGTGTTGTAGATAATGGAACAGGTATAGAGGAAGATGACTTGAAGTTAGTCTTTCATCGTCATGCGACGAGTAAGTTAAGTGAAGATAACGACTTATTCCATATAAGAACATTAGGCTTTCGTGGTGAAGCCTTGGCCAGTATTTCTTCTGTAGCAAAAGTGACATTAAAAACATGTACAGACGGACAAAACGGTCATGAAATTTATGCAGAAGATGGCGCAATTTTAAACCAAAAGCCGGCGAAAGCGAAACAAGGGACAGATATTTTAGTAGAATCCTTGTTTTATAATACGCCAGCACGTTTGAAATATGTGAAGAGCTTGTATACAGAATTAGGCAAGATTACAGATATCGTCAACCGTATGGCCATGAGTCATCCAGATGTGCGTTTCACTTTAGTTTCAGATGGTAAAGTGCTGATTAAAACAAATGGTTCTGGACGTACGAATGAAGTGATGGCAGAAATATACGGTATGAAAGTGGCTAAAGATTTAGTACATATTACAGGTGATACGAGTGATTACCACCTAGAAGGTTATGTCGCTAAACCAGAACATTCACGTAGTAACCGTCACTATATTTCTATTTTTATCAATGGACGTTATATTAAGAATTTCATTTTAAATAAAGCCATTTTAGAAGGATATCATACGTTGCTGACAATCGGCCGTTATCCTATTTGTTATATCAATATTGAAATGGATCCAATTTTAGTAGACGTCAATGTGCATCCTACAAAATTAGAAGTCAGACTTTCTAAAGAAGAACAATTATATGATTTAATTGTGGAAAAAATTAGAGATGCTTTTAAAGATAAAATCTTAATCCCGCACAATGATGAAAATAAATTGTATAAAAAGAACAAAGTGTTGGAATCATTTGAACAACAGAAATTAGATTTTGAAAAAAGAAACCAGCAACAATCTACTCAAACTTCGAATGATTTGCCTACTACTGAATCAGAGCCAGAAGTTTCCAATGAACAGGTCTCTGAAAAGAATACATCAACTTCAGATTATCAAGCGTATCAAGAGATGCAAAAAGCAATGTTGTCTGATTTAGAAGAAAAAGATAATCAATCTGATAATGACGATGCATTATTAAATGAAAATGAAGCTACAACACATACACCAGAAGAAGCAGCGTATGACGCACAACCAACACCAGATGTTCGTGAAACACAAAACGCGCAACCTAAACACCGTGTGCCATATATGGAAGTAGTTGGCCAAGTTCATGGGACATATATTATTGCGCAAAATGAGACTGGCATGTTTATGATTGACCAGCATGCAGCACAAGAACGCATTAAATATGAGTATTTCCGTGAGAAAATTGGAGAAGTAACGAATGAAGTTCAGAATTTATTAATACCGTTAACGTTCCATTTCTCAAAAGATGAACAAATGATTATTGATGAGTTCAAGGATGAATTAGATAAAGTAGGGGTACATTTAGAACCGTTCGGTGCGCATGACTATATCGTGAATAGTTATCCTGTCTGGTTCCCTAAAGCAGAGGCAGAAGAGATTATTCAAGATATGGTAGAGTATGTGTTAGAACATAAAAAAGTAGAGATTAAGAAGATTAGAGAAGAAGCGGCCATCATGATGAGCTGTAAAAAATCTATTAAAGCCAATCATTATTTACGAAATCATGAAATGGCGGACTTAATTGATCAGTTGAGAGAAATGGAAGATCCATTTACTTGTCCGCATGGTCGTCCGATTATCATCAGTTTTTCAAATTATGAAATGGAGCGTTTATTCAAACGTATCCAGTAAAGGAGATATGAGCTTGAAACCACACATTTTACCTGCAATCCGTGAAATGCGCGATTTAGAAAAATTGGTGAAAACGGATTATCCCACTTGCGTGTTATTGGATGCGCATATCGGTCATTTACAAAGTATTACCGATTTATTGAAACAACATCGCATGGAAATGTATATTCATGTGGATTTAACAAGAGGTATTGCGCACGATGAGTTCGGTTGTGAGTATTTAATTCAAAAATTCAAGCCGAAAGGCATTGTGTCGACGAAACCTAAAGTGATTAAAAAAGCAAAGACATTAAAAGTAACGACAATTTTACGTGTCTTTATTATCGATAGTCATGCGCTTAAACGTAGTATTGCTTTAATCCAACAAGTAAAGCCGGATTTTGTGGAAGTATTACCTGGAGTTGCAAGCAAGGTAATACAGAAAATCTATGATGAAACAAAGACACCTGTAATTGCTGGCGGACTGATTGATTTAGAGGAAGAAGTACAAGAAGCCGTAACAAGTGGTGCGGAATATGTTACAACGAGCAATAAAACATTATGGTAAATTTTTAGAACGTAATTTTGTGAAATTGTGAATAATTATTGACAACGCTTTCATAAAAAGATATTCTGTTAATAAGTTAATATAAATATTGATAGAGATAGGAGACTTCTACATTGTATTCAATTATGTAGGAGTCTTTTTGTCTTTTTTTAAGGAGTGAATTAAGATGAGTCCATATTTTGCGGAATTTCTAGGGACAGCCATTCTGATTTTATTTGGGGGCGGCGTGGTTGCCAATTTGAACTTAGCAAAATCAAAAGGTTTAGGCAGTGATTGGATTAATATTTCGCTTGGTTGGGGGCTTGCGGTAACACTAGGTGTTTATGCAGTCGGAACTTTTTCAGGTGCACATTTAAATCCAGCTGTGACAGTTGCTTTTGCGATGGATGGCGGTATTGAATGGTACAAAGTGCCAGGTTATATCATCTGTCAAATGCTCGGCGGTATTGTCGGAGGCTTTTTAGTTTGGTTAATGTATTTACCGCACTGGAAAGTGACTGAAGATCAAGGGGCAAAATTAGCAGTGTTTTGTACAGCACCAGGTGTCAAAAACTACTACGCTAACTTTTTCAGTGAAATTATCGGTACAGCAGCACTAACATTAGGCTTATTATTTATTGGTATTAATAAGTTCACTGAAGGCTTAAATCCGATTATTGTCGGTGGTTTGATTGTGGCAATTGGTTTAAGTTTAGGTGGCCCGACAGGTTATGCGATTAATCCAGCGCGTGATTTAGGTCCGCGTATTGCGCACGCATTATTACCGATTGCAGGTAAAGGTAATTCAAATTGGTCTTATGCGATTGTGCCTGTGCTAGGTCCAATTGCAGGCGGTATGTTAGGTGCTTGTATTTACCGCGCAGCTTATAAAGAAACATTTGATGCATTATCTGTTGTGGCGATTTTATTAACTGCAGCAACTTTAATTTTAGGTGTTGTCTTAAATAAAATCGATAAGAAAGACATTGGTACGATTTACTAATCAAAGTGTTTGCAGGCTTAGATAATTCGGGGGAACAGTTAAAACATTAATAACATGTTAAAATCAGGGTTAAGGAGTGGCTTACTATGGAAAGATATATTATGTCAATAGACCAAGGTACTACAAGTACACGTGCAATATTATTCAATAAAGAAGGAGAAATTGTCTCAACAGCACAACGTGAATTCACACAACACTTCCCACATTTAGGTTGGGTTGAACATGATGCGAATGAAATTTGGACATCTGTGTTGTCTGTCATTGCGACAGTGTTGAATGACGATAATATTTATCCGCATCAAATCAGCGGTATCGGTATTACAAACCAAAGGGAAACAACTATTATTTGGGATAAACATACTGGTCGTCCGATTTATAATGCGATTGTATGGCAATCTCGTCAAACACAAGATATTGTACAATCATTACGTGATCAAGGTTATGAAGATACCTTCCGTGAGAAAACAGGTTTAGTTCTTGATCCATATTTCTCTGGTACTAAAATCAAATGGATTTTAGACAATGTGGAAGGCGCAAGAGAAAAAGCTGAAAACGGGGATTTATTATTCGGTACAGTAGATTCATGGATTGTCTGGAAATTATCAGGGGGCGCTGCGCATGTGACGGATTATACTAATGCCAGCCGTACATTAATTTACAATATTCATGACTTAAAATGGGATGATGAATTATTAGAAATTCTAGATATTCCAAAACAAATGTTGCCGGAAGTTCATGAATCAAGTGAGATTTATGCGAAAACAAAAGATTATCATTTCTTTGGACAAGAAGTACCGATTGCGGGAATCGCAGGGGATCAGCAAGCAGCCTTATTCGGACAAGCATGCTTCGAACGTGGTGAAGTGAAAAACACGTACGGTACAGGTGGATTCATGTTAATGAACACTGGTAAAGAAGCGATTCAATCTGATAACGGTTTATTAACAACAATCGCATTCGGCTTAGATGGCGAAGTGAATTATGCATTAGAAGGTTCTATTTTCGTCTCTGGTTCAGCTATTCAATGGTTGCGAGATGGTTTACGTATGATTAACTCAGCACCTGAATCTGAAAACTATGCGAACCGTATTGAATCAAGTGATGGCGTTTATGTGGTGCCTGCATTTGTTGGACTCGGTACACCTTATTGGGATGCGAATGCGCGTGGGGCAGTATTCGGTATTACGCGTGCGACTGAGAAAGAACACTTTATCAGAGCAACGTTAGAATCTATTTGTTACCAAACACGTGATGTGGTTGAAGCGATGATTCAAGACTCAGGTATTGAAGTGAAGAATATCCGTGTAGATGGTGGTGCTGTTAAGAACAACTTCTTAATGCAATTCCAAGCAGATATTCAAAATATTACAGTAGAACGTCCTGAAATCAATGAAACGACTGCGTTAGGTGCTGCTTATCTTGCAGGACTTGCGGTAGGTTTCTGGGATAGTAAAGCAGAAATTGCGAACCGTTGGAAATTAGATCAAGCTTTCGAACCTGAAATGGATGAAAAAGAAAGAGAAAAATTATATAAAGGTTGGAAAAAAGCTGTAGAAGCAACACAAGTCTTCAAGCTAGACGACTAATTAGACGACTGATTTCTAACTATGTTATACTAAAGACAAGTTAATATCTATGACTCGAGAATGAGAGAACTGTTCACACCATTTTTAATGTATGGGATAGGTCTCTCATTTTTTAATTTATTTTGCGTTAAATTCGCATCTCGACTTGTCTCATGCATTCATAACAGAATATTTTAGGAGGCGTTGTTCAATGAGTTTATCAACATTAAACAGAGATGTAATTAAAGGAAGATTGAAAGAGGAAGAATATGATGTCGTTATCATCGGCGGTGGTATTACAGGTGCCGGCATTGCGTTAGATGCGGCAGACCGCGGTATGAAAGTGGCATTAGTAGAAATGCAAGACTTTGCGCAAGGAACAAGTTCTCGTTCTACTAAATTAGTTCATGGCGGTTTACGCTACTTAAAACAATTTCAAGTCGGGGTTGTAGCAGAAACTGGACGTGAACGTGCGATTGTTTATGAAAATGGTCCACATGTAACAACACCGGAATGGATGTTGTTACCGATGCATAAAGGCGGTACATTCGGTAAATTTACAACTTCTATCGGTTTAGCAATGTATGACCGTTTAGCAGGGGTTAAAAAATCAGAACGCAAGAAAATGTTGAACAAAAAAGAAACATTAGAAAAAGAACCATTAGTTAAAAAGAAAGGCCTAAAAGGCGGCGGTTACTATGTAGAATATCGTACAGATGATGCGCGTTTAACAATTGAAGTCATGAAACGTGCAGCGGAAAAAGGTGCAGATATTCTTAACTATACGAAATCAATGAATTTCACATACAATGACAACGAAAAAGTGAATGGCATTCAAGTGACTGACATGTTGACGGATGAAGCTTATACCATTCACGCTAAAAAAGTTATTAATGCCAGTGGCCCATGGGTAGATGAAGTCAGAGGTGCTGATTATTCTAGAAACAATAAACAATTACGCTTAACTAAAGGTGTGCATATTGTTATCGATCAATCTAAATTCCCATTACAACAAGCGGTTTATTTCGATACAAAATCAGATGGCAGAATGATCTTTGCGATTCCTCGTGAAGGTAAAGCGTATATCGGCACAACTGACACATTCTATAACAATGACAAAGCGTCACCACTACCAACACAAGAAGACCGTGATTACCTAGTCGATGCAGTGAACTATATGTTCCCAGGATTAGATATAACAGATAAAGATATCGAATCATCTTGGGCAGGTATCAGACCATTGATTTTAGAAGAAGGTAAAGACCCATCTGAAATTTCACGTAAAGATGAAATCTGGGAAGGTAAATCTGGTCTATTAACAATTGCGGGCGGTAAATTAACAGGTTATCGTCATATGGCAAAAGGCATTGTGGACTTATTAGCAAAACGTTTACAACAAGACTTCGGTAAGAAATTCGGTCCATGCGAAACAAAACATCTGACAATTTCAGGCGGAGATGTCGGCGGCAGTGCGAATTTCGATCACTTTGTAGAAGAAAAAGTAGCTGAAGCTAAGAAATATCAAATTGACGCAAAAACTGCTGAAGATATTGCACAACGTTATGGTTCAAACGCAGATGAAATCTATAAAATTGCGCATACGGCACAATATCAAAACTCAGGATTGCCATTAGAAATCTATGCTGAATTGGTATATGGTATTCAAAATGAAATGGTTTATAAACCAACAGATTTCTTAATCCGCAGAACAGGTATGTTGTACTTCGATATTGAAGATGTCTTGAAATATAAAGAAGCGGTTGTAGATGTATTAGCACAACTATTAAACTATGACGAAATTCAACGTTCATTGTATACAGAAGAATTGGAAGAAGCGATTAATGAAGCAAGAACTGCGAATAATCAACCTGCTGAATAAAGCAAAATAGAGTATCAAAATGAGTTGGGACGAAGTTCCAGCTCATTTTTGTTATCCTATTATTAAAGAGTGCAGTTTTTTTACTATTTAGGTAAATGAAAGCCTATTTCAAGAATTTGGGGTCTGTTTTATAATAGAAGGGTAAGACATCTAGTGAAGGCATCTTAGAATAATAAAAAGTTAGACGGGAGTGTAGTCAATGTGTCCTAACACATTTAAGGTAACAGTTGAAGATGGTACAAATATTGAAGTTAAATTAGATAAAGCGAATAAAACACGAATTGGTATTGTACATATTTTTCATGGTATGGCTGAACATATGGGACGTTATGATACATTTGTCGAATCGCTCAACCAACAAGGCTATGATGTGATTCGTCACAATCATCGAGGTCATGGTAAGGATATAGAAGAAAGCACAAGAGGGCATTATGACAGTATTGAAAATGTTGCGGCGGATGCTTATGAAATTGCGCAAACGTTATATCCAGAAAGAGATGAACTGCCTTATATTGTGCTCGGCCATTCAATGGGATCGATTATTGCACGTAAATATGTTGAAATGTATCCTGATATGTCGCAAGGTTTGATTTTGACAGGTACAGGATTGTTTCCGAAATTAAAAGGGAAGATTTTAGCATTATTAATGAAAATAATCACGATTGTATTTGGCAAACGCAGAAGACTCAGATGGGTCAACCGTCTAGCTTTCAGACCATTCAATCGAGGAATTCAGAACGTGCAAACTGAGAATGATTGGTTATCAACACAAAGAGAGGAAGTTGATAGATATTGTTCTGATCAGTATTGCGGATTCTTAGTCTCAAATCAGATTATTTATGAAACGCTGAATGAAATGATGAAAACCAGCACACCAAAAGAAATCAAAAAGATGAATGCAGATTTACCAGTCTTATTAATTTCTGGTAAAGATGATGCATTTGGAGACTATGGCAAAGGTATTCGTAGACTGGGTGTGGCAATGAAGAAAAATGGTGTAAAACACATTACGGTACAACTTTATCGTAATAAGCGACATGAAATTTTGTTTGAAGAAGACTATCATCAAACATGGAATAACATGTATGACTGGATTAAGAAAAATATCCTTAACAAATATAAGCAGGGGGATTAATATGAGCAACAATATAAAGCCCTTACTCGTTGTCATTGTAGGACCAACAGCGGTAGGGAAAACTGAATTAAGCATTGAACTTGCGAAAAAAGTTGATGGTGAAATTATCAGCGGTGATTCAATGCAGATTTATAAAGGCATGGACATTGGGACAGCTAAAGCTACGCCTGAAGAGATGCAAAATATCCCTCATTATCTTATTGATATTTTAAATCCAGATGAATCATTTTCAGCATATGACTTCAAAGTTCGTGCTGAAGCATTAATTAAAGACATCACAGCGCGCGGTAAAGTTCCAATTATCGCTGGAGGTACGGGTCTTTATATTCAATCACTAATTTATAACTATCCATTTGATAAAGAAGAAGTTTCTGAAGAAACAGCACGTGCTGTACGTGAAAAGCTGGAGGAATTAGAAAGCGTGTCTAATGAAGCGTTACATCAATATCTCGCAAGCTTTGATGCGGAGTCTGCAGCGGATATTCACCCGAATAACCGTAAAAGAGTGTTGAGAGCGGTTGAATATTACTTAAAAACGAAAAAAAAATTAAGTAATCGCAAAAAAGTTCAACAATATACAGAAAATTATGATACATTATTAATAGGGGTAGAAACGTCGCGTGAAACTATGTATCAACGAATAAACAATCGTGTTGATCATATGATGAAAGCGGGTTTAATTAATGAAGTAGAGCAACTGCTGAGACAGGGTTTTACAAATTGTCAGAGCATGCAAGCAATAGGATATAAAGAGTTGATTCCTGCTATTGATCAAGACATTTCGATTGAACAAGCAGTTGACAAGTTAAAACAACACTCAAGAAATTACGCAAAACGTCAAATGACTTGGTTCAAAAATAAAATGAATGTGCAATGGTTTGATAGAGAGCAACAGCCACTTCCATTGATTCTAGATGACATTACTGCCCACATAAATAAAAAAAAGGAGAGAATGCAATCATGAATGATAAAAGCATCCAAGAGAATTTTCTACAAGGTTTTAAAGACAGCAAAGAGGAGTTAACTGTTTTCTTATTAAACGGTTTCCAAATGAAAGGAACAATTGTAGAATTCGATGACACCGTTGTGAACTTATTCTCACAAGGCAAAAATCATTTAATTTACAAACATGCGATCAGCACATTCACACAAGAACCATCAGTGGTTGAGTAATTTGTTCGTTTGTTTAATTCTAAAACCCAATCATCAGGAAAAAACATCATGTAACGGTTAGATTGCATATAATCTCACAATAGATGAATCATGTTGAACTGAGTTTTAGTACAAATTTATTTAATTAATTGGTATAGGTAAAAAACACGAAGAGCAGCGTCTGGTATTAAGTGATACAACTTAATGCATAGTCGTTGCTTTTTTAATCATTCAATACATAAAAAGACCGTCTTATAATCATATAGTACATGGTTATAAGACGGTCTTTATTGTTCATTATAATAGTTCTTCGATATCTGATTTGATTTGACTTGGATTTTTTTGTGGTGAGAAACGATTGACTACATTGCCATCTCTATCTATTAAGAACTTAGTGAAATTCCATTTGATTTTACTATTGAAAAATCCATCTTGTTGTTCTGTTAAGTATTGATAAAGTGGATGTTGTTCAGGTCCGTTCACTTTAATTTTTTCGTGCATTGGGAAGGTTACCCCATAATTAATTTTACAATTTTGCATGGCTTCTTGACCGTTACCAGGTTCTTGCTTGCCAAATTGGTTACAAGGGAATCCTAATACGACAAAGCCTTGATCTTGGTATTGTTCGTAAAGCTCTTGCAAGCCTTCAAACTGTGGCGTAAAGCCACATTGACTCGCTGTGTTGACGATTAACATGACCTTTCCTTTGTATTGATCTAGTTGATAGGTTGTGCCATCGGTTTTTGTAACTTCAATATCATATATGCTCATGTTTTCTTCACCTCGATGTCCCAAACTTAACACATTTCGCCTGAATAGTCTTTAGATATGCTCTATGATAAAATGGAATAGATTACTAGTAGATTGAATAAACATTCAAAATGACCGTAAAATGAATTTAAGGAGGATACATTTTTGCCTCAAGAGAGAATATTTGATACAGAAGAAGCGGTAGAAAAAGCATTATTAATCGGGGTAGATGCATATGATGAAAAACAATTCGATTTCCGTGAAACCATGGATGAATTAAAAGCACTTGCTGAAACATGCCGATTAGATGTTTTAGGTGAAATTACACAACAAAAAGACCGTATTGAAGATAAATCGTATGTTGGTAAAGGTAAATTACAAGAAATTAAAGATTATGTAGAAATGTATGATGTCGATGTCGTTGTAGCTAACGATGAACTGACAACTGCACAATCTAAAAGTCTGAATGATAATTTAGGTATTAAAATTATAGATAGAACCCAATTAATATTAGAAATTTTCGCGATGCGCGCAAGCAGTAAGGAAGGTAAACTGCAAGTTGAATTAGCACAACTTGATTATTTAATGCCACGTCTGCAAGGTCATGGTAAAAGTTTATCTAGACTTGGTGGCGGTATCGGAACAAGAGGTCCTGGTGAAACAAAATTAGAAACAGACAGACGTCATATTCGTCGCCGTATGAATGAAATCAAACACCAACTTCAAACTGTAGTCGAACATCGTGAACGCTATCGTTCTAAACGTAGACAAAATCATGTGTTCCAAGTAGCTTTAGTAGGTTATACGAACGCTGGTAAATCAACTTGGTTTAATATTTTAGCGGATGAATCTACGTATGAAAAAGATATTTTATTCGCTACATTGGATCCGAAGACACGCCAAATCCAAGTGAATGATGGTTATCATTTAATTATCTCTGATACAGTTGGTTTTATTCAGAAGTTACCAACTACGTTAATTGCCGCATTTAAATCCACATTAGAAGAAGCGCGCGATGCGGATTTACTACTTCACGTCGTTGACGCAAGTAATGAAGAATATCGTACGCAGTATGATACGGTTAACCGTATCATTGGCGATTTAGATATGGATAAGATTCCACAAGCAGTCATCTTTAATAAGAAAGACTTGAACGAAGGACCAACCCCTGCATCTCAATTGCCGAATGTATACGTTTCAGCACGTGATGAAGCGGATGAAGAAAAAGTAAGACAGTTATTAATAGACCAAGTAGAAAAACAAATGGAACCTTATGAAGAGACAGTTCCTGCAGATGATGCAGATCGTCTATACTTCTTAAAACGTCATACGTTGATTCATAAACTTGAATTTAACGAAGAAAATGAAAGTTATGAAGTAGAAGGTTATAGAAGAAAAGCAGAAGAAAATGGAGAGAAGTAAGCACCATGGATTTAGAACAAATTATTCAAGAAACAGAAACAGAATTACAACCTTATTTTAAAACAATTGAAGCTTGCGCTTATCGTAATCAAGCGAAAGTGTTAGATGCCTTTCACGCAGTGAAAGCGACAGAATCTGATTTGCAAGGGACAACAGGTTATGGCTATGACGACATCGGTCGTGACCATTTAGAAGAAATCTATGCGCATACGTTTAAAGCTGAAGATGCGTTAGTCAGACCGCAAATTATTTCTGGCACGCATGCGATTACTGTCGCTTTACAAGCCAATCTAAAACATGGTGATGAATTATTATATATTACCGGCAGCCCTTACGACACACTGTTAGAAGTCATCGGTGTCAATGGTAATGGTATCGGCAGTTTAAAAGAGAATGGCGTATTATATAACGAAGTCGCTTTAACAGAAACTGGACAAATTGATGTGCCTGCAGTACTGAATGCGATAAATGACCATACAAAAGTGATCGCAATACAACGTTCTAAAGGTTATGATCAACGCCCATCAATTATGGTGGATGAAATTAAACGTGCAGTGGCTGATATCAAAGCAGAACATCCTGATGTGATTGTCTTTGTAGATAATTGCTATGGAGAGTTTGTAGAAGATGAAGAGCCGATTGAAGCAGGTGCAGATATCATGGCAGGTTCACTCATTAAAAATCCAGGTGGCGGTTTAGCACGTATCGGTGGCTACATTGTTGGTAAAACAGATTTAATTGAACGTTGCGGTTATCGTTTGACTGCGCCAGGTATTGGAAAAGAAGCTGGGGCTTCTTTAACTGAACTGCCAAGTATGTATCAAGGTTTCTTCTTAGCGCCACATGTGGTTAGTCAAAGCTTGAAAGGTGCATTATTTACAAGTTTATTCCTAACCAAATTAAACATGAATACTGTACCGGCATTTGATACACCTAGAACGGATTTAATTCAAACTGTTCAATTTGATACAGCAGAACAAATGATTCGCTTCTGCCAATGTATTCAAGCTGCTTCACCTATTAACGCACACTTCAGTCCAGAGCCAAGTTACATGCCGGGTTATGAAGATGATGTGATTATGGCAGCTGGGACATTCGTACAAGGTTCATCTATTGAACTTTCAGCAGATGGTCCAATCAGACCGCCATATGAAGCTTATGTTCAAGGCGGCTTAACGTATGAACATGTTAAGTTGGCAGTCACAAGAGCTGTTCAACAAATGAATGAAGAAGGTCTTATCTAAAATAAAGCAACCGACGCAATTTTGCGTCGGTTTTTTAATGAAAACACAGAAAAAATACTATGAAGTATATGAAATTTAAAAAATAAAAGATATAATAAAAATGAACATGTGAGAGAAAAAGAAGGTACATGAATCAACGAAGTGGAGGAGAACGTTATGGTTCTGACTTATCGTACCTTATTATTTGTCTTATCATTAATGATGTTGTTGTGTTTTGAAGCAAGTAAATCTTTAGGACCTGTATTTTTCTATTCGGTGTTAGGAATATATATGGTAGCAGTTTCTTTCATTTTGTATAAACTTGGTAAGATAAAACGAAATAAAAGATTAAGATAGCAACAAAAAAGAGGCCAGTCGGCCTCTTTTTTTATCCCTATTGTTTAGCACCTGTGTGCGTAGTGATTAATACAATTTCATGTATTGTTCGCGTTCCCACTCAGATACTTGTGTTCTATAGTAATCCCACTCAATTGATTTAGAGTTGATGAATTGATTATAAATGTGTGAACCTAAAGCATCTTTAACAATTTTGTTTTCACGCATTGCTTTTAATGCTGTGTAAAGTGTTGAAGGAAGATCTTCGATACCGATTGCTTCACGTTCGTCACGGTTCATTTCATAGATATTTTGGTTTACAGGTTCAGTAACTTTAAGTTTGTTTTTGATACCGTCTAAACCAGCTTCTAAGATTGCTGCTAAAGCCATGTATGGGTTAGCTGCTGGGTCAACTGAACGAACTTCTACACGTGTAGATAAACCACGTGAAGTTGGGACACGTACTAATGGAGAACGGTTTTTACCACTCCAAGCGATATAACATGGTGCTTCGTAACCTGGAACTAAACGTTTGTATGAGTTTACTAATGGGTTACATACAGCAGTGAATCCACGTGCGTTTTTCAAGATACCTGCGATGAATTGGTAAGCTTCTTCAGTCATTTGGTCACGACCATTTGGATCGAAGAATGCATTTTCTTTACCTTTGAATAAAGAAACGTTGAAGTGCATACCGCTTCCGTTTACACCAAATAATGGTTTTGGCATAAATGTCGCATGTAAGTTATGTTTACGAGCAATTGTTTTAACAACAAGTTTGAAAGTTTGGATGTTATCACAAGCAGTGATGGCATCTGCGTATTTGAAGTCGATTTCATGTTGGCCAGGCGCAACTTCGTGGTGGCTGGCTTCAATGTCAAAGCCCATGTCTTCTAATTCTAATACGATATCACGACGGCAGTTTTCACCTAAGTCAGTAGGAGCTAAGTCGAAGTAACCGCCATGGTCATTTAATTCTAATGTTGGTTCGCCATATTCATCTAATTTGAATAAGAAGAATTCTGGTTCAGGCCCTAAGTTGAAATCAGTGAAGCCTAATTCTTCCATTTCGTTTAAGACACGTTTCAAGTTAGTACGTGGGTCACCAGCGAATGGTTTACCATCTGTACCGTATACGTCACAGATTAAACGTGCAACTTTACCTTGACTTGCTGTCCAAGGGAAGATAACCCAAGTGTCTAAGTCAGGGTGTAAATACATATCTGATTCTTCAATACGAACGAAACCTTCGATTGAAGATCCGTCGAACATCATTTCATTATCTAATACTTTTTCTAATTGACTTACAGGTACTTCAACATTTTTGATTGTTCCTAAAATGTCAGTGAATTGCAAGCGTAAATATCTTACGTTTTCCTCAGTAGCAAATCTGCGGATGTCATCTTTTGTAAATGTACGTTTTGCCATGTTTTAAATCCTCCAGTGAATTATTTGATAAAACGAGATAGGTCGCCTCGATTTATCGGGATAGCTTCCTGTTGCGGTTTCTGTGTTGCTTCAACGATAACGTGTTTTCTGATGGCTTTTTCATCAGTAGACAAATGTTGATCATCTTGATAAATGATTTGTTTGATTGCTTTTAGGTTAAACCCTTTTTCTAATAGGTGTTTGATTTCTAACAGGCGATCTAAATCATTCATCGAAAATAATCTTTTGTTACCGGGTGTTCTCTCTGGTTTAACGAGTCCATGTGCTTCGTAATACCGTACCTGTCTTGGTGTTAGCTCAGTCAATTGATTTACGACACTCATAGAGAAGACGGCCATGTTTCTGCGAAGTGCATCATTTGACATTTCTCCATCACCTCTATTTTTGAACTTGTTATTAACTTATCACAAATAAACCGAAATTACAAAAATATGTAAGGTTTTCTGACATCAGTATAAAAACCCTTATATATCAAGGGTTCAACATGTCTTTTCTGATAATTCTAACAAATTAAAACACGAACCATTCAAAAATATTTCACATTTTCGTTCCGATTTACTGCGTTTTTACTTAAATAAGAGAGAACCTACTATGACTTTCTCTATGTAAAATTATACCTAAGTTGCGTTAGACATAAACATTTGACTAAATGAAATGTGAAATTAGACGTACTCAAGTACTGATATTTCAGTTGTTTATATGATGTCTTAAGCGATTATAAATGTTAAAATAGTTTTATCTTATTTATATTAAATGATAGACGTTTTAACTTACCATTAAATCAATGTAAGAGTTTAAAATGAATCGCAAGAATGGAGTTGAGACAATGATAGCCTTTTACGTACCAGGATTACTAGGTGATATATTGCTAGGCATATTTATCTTATTCACAATCTTGAATTTGATTGTTGCCTTTAATATCATCTTCTTGAAAAATAGGTCGACAAGTGCCACATGGGCTTGGTTGTTTATTTTATTTATCGCACCAGTGTTAGGTTTCTTCTTATACATTTTATTTGGAAGAGGCGTATCAAAGAAAAAGTTATACAAAGATTACAGAAAAGATATAGAACAATTTGATGATATTATCAATGAACAACGTTACCAAGTTCAACAAGATAAAATTCAAAGTGATAACGAAATAGTTCAAAGACATCATGACTTAGTAAATATGCTGTTAACGAGACAACCTGCTTTCTTAACAGAAGGTAATGATATCGATGTGTTTGTCGATGGCCATAAATTATACGATCAAATGATTGAAGATATTAAAAAAGCGGAGTCTTTCATCCACTTAGAGTATTATGTATTTGAATTAGATGGTTTAGGGCATCGCATTATTGATGCTTTAGAAGAGCGTTTAGAAGCGGGTGTAGAGGTCTTATTATTATATGATGATATTGGCTCGAAAAAGTTAACCTTGCGCCAATTCAAGCGTTTTAGAAAGCTTGGTGGGCAAGTTGAAGCTTTCTTCGCAAGCAAACTACCGTTAATCAACTTCAGAATTAATAACCGTAACCATAGAAAGATTGTCGTGATTGACGGTCAAATCGGTTATATCGGTGGTTTCAACGTTGGAGATGAATACTTAGGCTTAAGTAAGAAATTCGGTTATTGGAGAGATACACATGTCAGAATTAAAGGTTCTGCAGTGGATGCGTTAGAATTACGCTTTATGTTGGATTGGAATTCTCAATCTAAACGTCAAACGTTGCCATATAAACCTAAATACTTCCCAGTGAAAGAAGATATAGGGGAAGCTTCTGTTCAGATTTGTTCAAGCGGACCTGATGATAACTGGCATGAAATTGAATTCGGCTATACAAAAATGATTAACTCAGCTAAAAAATCGATTTATATGCAGAGTCCTTACTTCATTCCAGATAATTCTTATATCAACGCGTTGAAGATGGCCGCAAATTCAGGAGTAGACATTCACTTGATGATTCCTGATATGCCTGACCATCCGTTTGTATACTGGGCAACGTATTACCATGCGGCAGAGCTATTAGACTCAGGTGTCAAAATCTATACGTATAATAATGGGTTTATCCATTCTAAAACGATGGTAATTGATGATGAAGTGGCTAGTGTCGGTTCAGCCAACATGGACTTCAGAAGCTTTGAATTAAACTTTGAAGTCAACGCTTTTATGTATAACAAAGAAATCGCTACAGAGTTACGTAAAGCGTTTGAACATGATGTCACACTTTCAACAGAATTAACGAAAGCACGTTATGCGAATCGTTCATTCTGGATTAAAATGAAAGAGGGCTTCTCAAAACTGATTACGCCAATTTTATAAGATAAGAAAAACTCGGAAGTGAGCTGTCTCATTTCCGAGTTTATTTATACTGTGTTATTTTCTTTTATTGTGTTTATCTCGATTCTGCTGGATGATAAATAAAATAAAACCGACGAGCATTCCCATTAAGATGCCAATAATTGCTGTGACTAGTAATGGAAACTCATATACATATTGCAAAATCAAGCCGACGATAATTGCGACTGCAACAGCAACAATCGTTACAATATTTTCTTTAATGGCTTGCATAGCGCGCCTCCTCATCAAATTCCTTGTTTCTATCATACCAAATTTTTGTGCATCAGAGAATTGACGCACCTATGAAAAAATAGGTATGATGAGTCGGTGATAACTTTAATCAAAGCAGGTGAAAATTTTTGAAACGTAAGTCTATGTCGTCAATCATTGTAATTGCAGTGATTGCTGTAATTGTTTTAGGTTTCCAATATTTTAATCATTCAGGTCCCTTTAAACAAAGCGGTGGAGAACAAGCATCGACATCGATGGGGGATAAAGAAGCGGTTACTGTCAAACGTGTTATTGATGGTGACACCTTTATCGCAACAGATAAAGATAATCGTGAAATTAAAGTCAGAATGATTGGTATGGATACACCAGAAACAGTTAAACCTAATACACCTGTACAACCGTACGGGAAAGAGGCTTCAAACTATACCAAGAAGCATTTAAATAACCAAAAGGTTTATTTAGAATTTGATAAAGAGCCGAAAGATCAATATGGCCGCTATTTAGCTTATGTTTGGTTAGATGAGAACCATATGTTTAACGAAGAATTAGTTAAACAAGGGCTTGCACGTGAAAAGTACTTTGCGCCGAATGGCAAGTACCGAGATGTGCTTAAAGAGGCTGAAAGAGAAGCGAAACAAAAACATTTGAATATTTGGAGTTAAAAAATTTGGAGTTAAAAAATAACGGACAAGCTGAATGTGCTTGTCCGTTATTTTAATTAAGGTTGATTGATGTAGCCCAGAATCTTTTCGCAATCTTGTTCAGTGATTTCATGTTTTGACTGCATAAATATATTGCGAATCGCATCTTTTAAGTCATGCTTAGAAGTTGCGGTCTCAACATATTTTTGACGTTCAGTCGGACCATCAATGATATTTACAGAACCGTCACTAAAGTATACTAAACCGACACTTGAAATTTTTTGATTGAAGTTCTTTTCGTAAGCATCTTTTAGTTCTTTAGAGTTCACAGAAGCTGTAAGGTACGGGTCATAGTCATAGAAATCAAAAGTGACACTGTTGCTTTTGACTTTTTCAGTGAACGTATAAATATCTTCTCTTGTTGACTGGAATTGACTTTGATATTGATCTGCGATGTAATGCCCGATAATTTGATCAATATCTTCTACATTTGTATCAATAGGTTTTTCAGGTTCAGCACTGAAATGATAAAATGTTTTTTCTTTCCAGTTCTTCACGTCGATATTTAACAACCCTTTATCTGTGATGACTACATAATCAAAAGTACGCAAGAAATCGAAGAGTGGATGTTTAACAGCAACATTGCCTGTTGAAACAATATGATAAAACTTAACTTCTCCATTTTCTTTTAAGCTTTGCATAACTTTCTCGATAGATTGTTTAGCTTTGCGTACACCATAATGATGTTGTTGTGTACCATCATTAATGATTTGATTTTTCAATGATGCGACTTCTGTACGTAAGGTGTTGACCTTGCTTACAAGTTGATTTTTAGAATAAATCTCTGTATCTAGTCGGTGCTGCATTAAGCTGCGTGATACAACAAGCGCAATGGCCAAAATCACGATGACAGCAACTAGAAGTAATATTAAATACATACCTATCATTCCTTACTCAATAAAAAGTAGTTAAATTTAAACATACCCTAATAATCTAACTCTTAGTGGTAAAAATCAATAATAAA
This sequence comes from Staphylococcus sp. HMSC061G12, assembly GCF_001838465.1. Lineage (NCBI taxonomy): Bacteria > Bacillati > Bacillota > Bacilli > Caryophanales > Staphylococcaceae > Staphylococcus > Staphylococcus sp. HMSC061G12. Next base: position 12,850 of record NZ_KV837062.1, on the reverse strand, counting down.
GTCTTAACAAAATATTAATGTAACATTTATGACATATTATGATAATACTAAAAAAGTTCCAGACGAATATGTAGGAAATGTGTCTGGAACTTTAATCGTTAAATTCAATTTTAAGTGTTTGGTTTCAACTCAGCTTGGGAATCAATGAAATATCTTAAAAACTATTACGCTTTTGTATCTTGTAAGATAGATTTTTGTAAAGCGTCAAATTCCTCAAGCAGTTTCAATGCTTTTTTCGTTTGTGCGCTTGTAATAGTAATGAAAACTTTTCGTTCATCATCGATGCAGCGTTGCTTGCCGATGATTTTCATTTCCGTTAATGTGCTGAACGATTTATGAATTTCCATTAAACTGAAATTCATACCGTGTTTCACTTCAAGAAGAGGGATAAGTTTCTTTTGACGATCTAAAATGTGTTTTAAAAATAATAAATCGTTGAAACGTAAGTTATATTCCTGCTTCAAAGCTTTAATTAATTCTTTTCGATGCAATTCATAGTAAAAAATCGATTCTGTAGACTGTGTTTTTTCAGAATACATGATTTCACCTCGTGTTGTATTTATAATATCTTGCGTCTACATTATTATAATAAAAAAGTTATACTTTGAAAAGAGATATTCTTTAGTTTTAACTTAAATTATTGTATCTATTTTTAAAAATTCAATTAACGAATGAAAATAAAGTTTATAAATCCAATAGGGTTACTTGGTATAACAAAAGGAGTTTAAAAATTGTTCTCTATTATAAAGAATAAAACAGATTTATCAGACTTTTATAATAATATTCCTCCTAATGCAGTTATCGCATTAGATAATCATCCTATCTCTTATTATGTGTTAGACTGTTTAGCTGAACAGGAGAGACATGTTTCTGTTGTCACATTTTCCACAGATATTATGCAATATGTGTGTCAAAATACTTTTTCGAATATAATTTTTGCGCCAGGTAAAGTGGATTCAAGCTTACATATTATTACTGGTGATACAATGGTGGAATCATTTAAAACCCTTCAAATAGATGTCTATTTCTGCGCAGCGAGTTACATAGATGAACAAGGTAGTTTATATCAAGTGCATTCACAAATAGGGGCATTGCAAAAAACGTTGATCCAACAAGCGCGACACAGTTATGTCGTTAATTATCCTGATTTTATAGAATCAAATCAGCGTTATATTCATATCGGATATGTAAATTAAATGATAGACAAGTAGTGAAACACACGCTAAAATGAATATGAATAGAGAGAAAATACAACCATTATTGTAAGCGCTTACTAGTAGGAGGTGTCAGAATGCAAAAGTCTAATAATGAAGATTTAAATTTCTTGGTTGATAGATTAATAGAGAATACCAATGATGAAATCAAATTTTTCGGAGAGACTGCAAAACTTTTATTCTTGAAAAATGAATTTATTATTAACGATACAGTAGATATTTGCGTAAAACGTAAGAACCTTACTAAAGTTTTAAAGAATATCCCGGATAATTATCGTATTCGATACATAGATTCAGAAGGGAATGTCAGTGAAAAATTAAGAGATACGAAATTCTCTCAACTAACACATTTAGAAGTAGAAATACATGGGCAAAGAATTATGACTATTTATATTTATGATGTACATAACAAAGAGTGGATGTTTAGATTCAACCACAACATTCGATTGCCTGAAAAACATATTTATTTCCATTCTTTACCTTGGGGCGTTGATTATATTAAACCAGAAATCGTTCTGATGTATGAGTTGCTGCAACCTTCAGTACATCGCAGTAGTTTTAACAACAAAGCTGTGATTGATGCATTGAGTTATTATCAATTCGTTATGTTACGCGTGGTCGTAGGTGAAGAACGCCTGCATGATGCATTATACGCATCGTAAAAAGAACAAGAGCGTTGCTTAGTCGCAACACTCTTGTATTTTTATATCTTTAAATTTTAACTAAATATTGTTTAAATTCAGATTATTTTAATTGTAAATTTTCTTTCGCATGGGCACAACTTCCATCATATACTGCACGTACGGCATCGTCAGCATCCTTAACGCTGATACCGAACATCATTGAAATTTCAGAAGCACCTTGGTTGATCATTTTCAGGTTGATATTCGCTTTAGCGAGTGCAGATGTGATCATATTGGCAGTACCGACCATTTGGTTCATACCTAAACCAACAACCATCATCACAGCTAAGTCGTTATCAATACCTAATTCATCAACATCACATTGTTTACGAATTTCATTTAACACTTTTGTTTCTTTGCCGCGAATTTGATGTGTTCGCATGATGATACTGACGTTATCAATACCAGAAGGCATATGGTCAAATGAGATATTGTAGTCTTCAAGTACTGATAAGATTTTACGTGTGAAACCAACTTGTCTGTTCATTAAGTATTTACGTACGTTAATGACTGTAAAGCCTTTGTCACAGCTAATACCTGTAATCAAGTGGTCTGGTTTAATTTCACGGTCATATCTGATGAAAGTACCTGGATCTTCAGGACGATTTGTATTTTTAATTACGACTGGAATACGTTCTTTTTGTACAGGTTGAAGGGCTTCGTCGTGGAAAACACTAAAGCCTGCATATGAAAGTTCACGCATTTCGCTATATGTTACTTCTTCCATAATTTCAGCGTTTTTGATTAAGTTCGGATTTGCACGATAGATACCTGAAACATCTGTAAAGTTTTCATACAACGTTGCGCGTACACCGCGTGCCAAGATTGCACCAGTGATATCAGAACCGCCGCGAGGGAAAGTGACAACATTACCTTGTTTCGAGTAACCAAAGAAACCTGGAACGATAATTTTTCCTTCAATTTTTCTTAGATTGTAAATTTTATCATAAGATTCTTCTAAGATTTGAGCAAATTGAGGCGTGTTGGTTACAGTAATACCTGCGTCTAAAGGAGACACATATGTAGTTGGAACACCTTGAGCGTTATTATATTGCGCGATTAAGCGAGCGTTAAAGTCTTCACCACAAGAAAGTAATGCATCTTTTAAACGAGGCGGATTGCTTTGGTTGGCTTTGATACGCTGTTCAAGAATATCATCGAATTCTGTTAAAATATTTTCGTCCATCTTTAAATCACGGATGATATCTGCATAACGTTCGATAATTTCTTCCTTTTTATTTTGATAATCTAATTTTGCTACACTTTTTTCATAAAGCCTAAGCAACAAATCTGTTGTCTTAATATCTTCAGAATGTCTTTTACCTGGAGCAGACACAACGATTATTTTTCTTTCGTCATCGCTATTGATGATGTTTAACACTTTCTGAATTTGGCTTGCTGAAGCGACGGAACTACCGCCAAATTTAGCTACTTTCATATTTAATCAACCTTTCTATCAATCTTAATAATATACTGCTTTGTTTTTTGGGTGAAAAATGCTAAAATTTCAACATATTCCAAATTTTTTGAACTTTACAATTTTGATGAATGAATTTATACTAAACCATAATCAAGTATTTTTCAATAGTACAGGTGTTTTTTTAGAACGAACAAACGGAGGAATGTAATTATGAAGAAGTTAAACATCGCTTTGCTCGGTCTGGGAACAGTGGGCTCAGGAGTAGTTAAAATTATTGAAGAGAATCATCAACAGATTAAAGATACGATTCACAAAGATCTTCACATCAAACATATTCTTGTTAGAGATAAAAAGAAAAAACGTCCCTTAAATATCAGTAAATACCATCTGACTGAAGATGTGGATGAAATCTTAAATGATGATGAAGTCGACATTGTGATTGAAGTGATGGGCGGTATCGAACCTACTGTTGAGTGGTTGAAAAAATCATTAAAACAGGGCAAACATGTGATTACTGCTAACAAAGATTTATTAGCGGTTCATTTACGCACATTAGAAGATTTAGCAGAAGAAAATGGCGTTGCTTTAAAATTCGAAGCCAGTGTGGCAGGCGGTATTCCAATCGTCAACGCAATCAACAATGGTTTAAATGCGAACAACATCAGTAAATTCATGGGTATTTTAAACGGTACATCCAACTTCATTTTATCTAAGATGACAAAAGAGGGCGCAAGCTTTAAAGAAGCTTTGGATGAGGCACAACGTTTAGGTTTTGCTGAAGCAGATCCAACTGATGATGTTGAAGGTATCGATGCGGCACGTAAAGTAGTCATCGTTACATACTTATCATTCAACCGAGTTATCAGTTTAGACGAAGTTAAAGTAACAGGTATTTCTGAAGTAACAGTAGAGGATATCAAAGCCGCAACAGCGCTTGGTTATAAAATTAAATTAATCGGTAAAGGTACATTTGATAATGGTGTTATTGAAACATCTGTTGCACCAACCTTAATCGATGAAAGACATCAATTAGCATCAGTTGAAGATGAATATAATGCGATTTATGTTATCGGCGACTCTGTTGGAGAAACGATGTTCTATGGTAAAGGTGCAGGTAGCTTAGCTACAGGTAGTGCAGTAGTCAGCGACTTACTAAACGTCTCACTACAATTCGAATCTAACTTGCATACTTTACCGCCGCATTTCGAATTGAAAACAGGTCATGCAAAAGAAATGATCGACGCAGATGAACCGACAAAATTAAAAGAAAAAGGTAGTTACTATGTTGTTTTACAAACAAATGGTGCACCGGTTAAACGAGTGGAAGAAGAGGTTAAAGCACAATTACCGCTTCACAAATCACTCAATGTCATTGAACGAGATGACAACACAGCAGCTGTCATTGTAAAAAGTATCAATGTTCCAGCTGATGAAATTTTAGCACAAGGCAAATATCCAGTGGAAAAAGTTTATCCAGTAGAAGGGGTTTAATTAAAATGAAAAGATGGCAAGGTTTAGTACAAGAATACAAAGCATATCTCCCAGTTAACGACAACACACCGAATGTAACTTTAAATGAAGGCCAAACGCCGTTGATTCATTGTGATACATTATCAGACATGTTAGGTATTAACTTGTTTGTAAAATTTGAAGGTGCCAATCCGACAGGTTCATTTAAAGACCGTGGTATGGTCATGGCAGTCACTAAAGCAAAAGAAGAAGGTAAAAAAGTAGTGATTTGTGCATCAACAGGTAATACTTCGGCTTCTGCAGCTGCATATGCGGCACGTTCAGGCTTGAAAGCAATCGTAGTTATTCCTGAAGGTAAAATCGCTTTAGGTAAATTATCACAAGCTGTTATGTACGGTGCAGAAATTGTATCGATTGAAGGCAACTTTGATGAAGCTTTAGAAATTGTTAAAGAAGTTGCGAAAGAAGAAGGCGAAATTGAACTTGTTAACTCAATTAACCCATACCGTATCGAAGGTCAAAAAACAGGTGCATTTGAAGTAGTCGATCAATTAGGCGGCAAAGCACCAGATGTATTAGCTATCCCAGTCGGTAACGCAGGTAACATCACTGCGTATTGGAAAGGCTTCAAAGAGTTTAATGATAAACATCAAACAGGCTTACCGAAATTATTTGGATTCCAAGCGGAAGGTGCATCACCAATCGTACAGAACAAAGTCATTAAAAATCCTGAAACAGTCGCAACTGCGATTCGTATCGGTAACCCAGCAAGTTGGGATAAAGCAGTGAAAGCTTTGGATGAATCTAACGGCTTGATTGATAGTGTGACAGATGAAGAAATCTTAGAAGCTTATCAATTACTTGCTTCTAAAGAAGGTGTGTTTGCAGAACCTGCAAGTAACGCTTCAATTGCTGGATTAATTAAATTGCATAGAGCTGGTAAATTACCAAAAGATATTACAGTTACTGCAGTGTTAACTGGTAATGGTTTGAAAGACCCTGATACTGCCATCTCATTATTAGACAACCCGATTAAATCTTTACCAAATGATAAAGCAAGTATTATTAAATATATCAAAGGAGCTATACATTAATGGGAGAAAGTTTAAAGCTTAAAGTTCCCGCTTCTACTGCCAATCTTGGCGTAGGCTTTGATTCAATCGGACTCGCATTAAATAAGTTCCTATATGTTGAAGCAGAAGTGAGTGCAGATAATAGATGGCACTTCCATCATAAAGGTGACAACTTGCATGGCTTACCGACAGATGAACACCATCTGATTTATCAAGTTGTACAGTTTCTTGAACAGAAATATGATATGTCAGTGCCGCCATTAGATGTCACTATGCGGAGTGAAATTCCTTTAGCCAGAGGACTTGGGTCCTCGGCTTCTGCTTTAGTTGCAGGTATTTATTTAGCAGATTTCTTCGGTCACTTACAATTATCAGAATTTGAAATGGTCGAAGCCGCAACAGAAATAGAAGGACATCCAGATAATGTTGCCCCTGTGATTTATGGTGGGATGATTGCTGGATTTTATAATCATGAAACAAAAGAAACATACATTTCTTCAATAGAACCTCCATACGTGAACCTCGTGATCACTATTCCAAGCTACGAGTTGAAGACACATGACTCTAGACAAGTTTTGCCGAAAAGCTTTGAACATGAACAAGCGGTTCAATACAGTGCCATCAGTAACACGATGTTAAGTGCATTGATGCAGCATGATTATCAATTAGCAGGTATGTTGATGGAAATGGATGGGTTCCATGAACCGTATCGTCAAGATTTAATCCCAGAATTTCAACGCGTTAAAGCGTTAGGTCGTGAATATCATGCTTATGCGACAGTTATCAGTGGGGCAGGTCCGACGATTTTAACATTAATTGATCCTTCTAAAAGCGGTAAATTAGTCAGAAGATTGAACAAAGAGTTGCCAGATTGTGAATCTGAATTAATTTCAGTCAATAAAAGCGGAATTATCGTTGAAAAAGTTTATGATTAATGAAGAAATGCGATATAATTTGATGGAATACGCTTGAAAGGAGCACTGCACATCAAATGAGCAGCTATAAAATGATAGTAATGGATATGGATGATACTTTGTTGAATTCAGAGAATCAAATCAGTCCAGATACTGCAAAATATTTAATTGAATTACAAGATAAAGGATATCATGTTGTCTTAGCTTCAGGACGTCCAACAGAAGGTATGTTGCCAATCGCAAGAGACTTGCATCTTCATGAGCATGATAGTTATGTCATCAGTTTTAACGGCAGTCGTACGACACGTGTTAGAGATGGAGAGCTTGAAGCCGAACAAAGTATTTCTAAAAAAGACTTTGACCGTATTGTAGATTATTGTTGCGATAATAATATCTTTGTGTTGACGTATCAAGACGGTCATATTATCTATGAAGGTGAACATGAGTATATGAATATTGAGTCTGAGTTAACAGGGTTACCTATGCATCGCACAGATGATTTGAAAGCATTCATTCAAAATCCTGTTGCGAAAGTGTTGGGCGTAGACTACGAATCACATATTCAAGAACTCTCTCAAGCATTTGGCGGTGTGTTTAACGACCAAATCGATGTGACGACAAGTAAACCCTTCTTCTTAGAATTTGTGCCGCATGGTGTGTCTAAAGGTAATGCATTACATGCGTTATGCGAAAAAGTAGGCATCGATATCAGTGAGACTATCGCATTTGGTGATAGTATGAATGATTATTCTATGATGGAAGAAGCAGGGTATGCTGTCGCAATGGGCAATGCACGTGATGCGTTAAAAGAAATCGCTGATTTTGTGACGTTAGATCATAACTCAGACGGTATTGTCTATGCCTTAAAGAAAATTTTATAGATTTAAATACAAAAGGAGACTTTCTGTTCAAGAGAGTCTCCTTTTGTATGCGATACATCTTATTTAGCTGTATGTGTCCATTCATGCATGCCATGGTTTCGTTTTACAAGAGCATAAATATTATCAGCAGAGTAGTCTAAGTTTGTATAGACTGTGATAATAAATGATGATTGTCCAGTTTCAAACGGTTCACTTAGGTAAACATCTTTTAAGTGTTCAAATAGAGGTACCATTTGATCATGTTCTAGACTTGGATATTCTCTTAAAGTTCTTTTGATAAGTCTGCCATTTTTTTCTTCAAGAGACTGAACGACAATCACAAAACGTTCATCTTCCTTCAAAACATCGTCAAATAAATTTGTTTGCCCTACCATGTTGTAACACCTCGATTTCTCGTCTTATTACTCCTATTATACTACATATCCATAAACGTTAAAATCTTAAAAGTTATAAGAAGAAACAAAAAACAGATTGGCCAAAGCCAATCTGTCAGTGTGAATAATTATTTCACTTTATTAAATTCTTCGAAACTTCTTACATCCATTTCTTTCAATTTAACAGGTTTTGTTTTCTTAATGATTTTATGAACAATGAAAATAATAAAGAGCACTACAATCGGTACGAAGTCTTTAATTAATCCGCCGACATTCAAGTGAATCATATTTTCAAATGAACCACCGAATAACAAGAACACGAGTATAGCTAAAACAAGAATCGGTCCTAGCGGATATAACGGTGTTTTATAAGGTAAACGTTCATTAACATCTATACCTTGTGCTTTTAATCCTTTACGCAATCTGATTTGCGAGAAGATTGCGGCTGCCCATACAAAGATAACAAGTTGCCCTATAATACCAAGTAATGTGAAAATCGCATTCGCATGGAAGTTCGCTAAAATAATGACCGCCACAACAATCACGAAGTTCGTTAAGATGGCTGGAATAGGTAACTTTGTTTTACCATGCAAATAACTTAAGAATTTCGGCGCTTGTCGATCTGTACTAAGTGAGAACAACATACGACTTGTTGAATAGATACCTGAGTTAGCAGCTGATAATAGTGATGTTAAAATAACCGCATTGATGACAGAAGCTGCAAAGGCGATACCGACTCTATCGAACACAATCGTAAATGGACTTTGTGTTACAGATTCACTTTTATTAAGTAATAACGGTTCATTGTAAGGTAAAATCGCTGAAATGACTGCGATTGAAAGAACATAGAATAATAAAATTCTCCAGAATACTGATTTAATAGCACTTGGCATTGATTTTTTAGGATCATCTGATTCACCAGCTGTGACCGCTACAATTTCCGTACCACCGACAGAGAATCCAGCGATAAGCAGAACGCTTAAGAAACCAGAGATACCGCCAACAAATGGTGCTTCACCGACAGTGAAGTTTTTAAAACCATACGTATGACCGCCAAGAATACCAAAGATAGTTAAAACACCTATAACGATGAAAACGATAATCGTCACAACTTTAATAGCTGCTAACCAGAATTCCGCTTCACCGAAGGCTCTTACCGTAAAGATATTCAATAATAGTAAGAACGTGATAAATATTAAACTCCATGTAAGTGGAGAGAAGAACTTAAATGTGTCCCAATAGTACAAGACATTTGATGCGATAATAACATCAACGCTTGTCACAAGTGACCACATTGCCCAGTATAACCAACCGACTGTAAAACCAAGTGAGGGGTCAACGAATCGTGTTGAATAAGAACTGAAAGAACCTGATACAGGATAAAAGGTTGCAAGTTCTCCGACTGATGACATTAAGAAATATAACATGACACCAATAATCAGATACGCTGCAATCGCACCGCCAGGACCAGCTTGAGAAATGACGCCGCCCATTGCGATAAAGAGACCTGTACCGATTGCACCCCCGATAGCAATCATTGATATATGGCGAGAACTGAGTCCTCTATTCATTTTGTTTTCATCCATATGCGTTACCTCTAATCTTTAAATTAAAATATATGTACTCTATTCTAATTGTTTTTATACGACTAATCAATGACCTTTGATGCATTAAATCAAATATTTTAAAAAATTCAGAAAAATGACAGAATTTTGTTCATTGTGTCCGTTAAATTGACATAAATTCTTAGTTGATATAGTAAGAGCGTATTAGACAAAATAGAAGGAGAGGTGTATATTTAGACCCAACAATAAAAAAAGTGAACGTTACCGATTTGAATAGGTAAGTTCACTATCGTAGTTTCAATACATTATTTAGTTTCGCGGTGTAATGTATATTTGTTCAATCTTGGGCAGTATTTTTTCATTTCGATACGTTCAGGATTGTTACGTTTGTTTTTAGTAGTAATATAATTACGATCGCCGCATTCTGTGCAAGCTAATGTTACGTTTACGCGCAATGTAGACACCCTTTCTATTAAGTTATTAGCAATACTTACGCACTTAAATTTACCACAATCATGCATATCGTGCAAGATGGATAAAATAAGCAGCATAAGCACAATGTATTCTATTGTATAGAAAAATTTACGATTAGTAAATAACTTTGCCTAAAAAATGAGCAAAAAGTATTGATAAAGATGGAAATTGTGTTATGATATAAATCGTAATAATTACGATTATGAACATTTACTATTAAGAAAGGTAGGAACTTTAATGGCAAAAAAATCAAAAGTTGTTAAAGAACAAAAACGAGAAGAACTCGTTGCTAAATATTACGCAAAACGTCAAGAGTTAAAAGCTAAAGGTGACTATGAAGCATTAAGAAAATTACCTAGAGATTCATCACCAACACGTTTAACTCGTAGATGTAAAGTAACTGGAAGACCTCGTGGCGTAATGAGAAAATTCGAAATGTCACGTATTGCATTCAGAGAACATGCACATAAAGGTCAAATTCCTGGCGTAAGAAAAGCAAGCTGGTAATTTCTAGTTTTTAGCAATCAATTTATCATGAAACACATTTCTTGAATGAAATGTGTTCTTTTTTGTGTATTTTTAGAGAGAATACACGCTTTTTTATGGTAAAAGTCGTAATGAGGTAGTATGATGTATATTGGACTTTTTGAGTTAGAGAAAATAAAGGGTAAGGTGTTAGATAGATATGAAAATTTTTGATTATGAAGATATCCAAATGATTCCTAATAAATGTATAGTGAAAAGCCGCTCAGAATGTGATACATCAATCCAATTCGGACCGCGTCGTTTTAAGATGCCGGTTGTTCCTGCAAATATGCAGACGGTTATGAATGAAAAACTTGCAGAGTGGTTCGCAGAAAATGATTACTTCTATATTATGCATCGTTTTGATGAAGCAGCGCGTATTCCATTCATCAAAAAAATGCAAGATAAAGGATTATTCGCATCTATTTCTGTAGGTGTTAAAGATAATGAATATGATTTCGTTAAAGAAATTGCTGAACAAGGTTTAAAACCTGAATATGTCACAATTGATATTGCTCATGGTCACTCAGAACAAGTCATTAACATGATTCGCCACTTGAAAGAATATTTACCAGATTCATTTGTGATCGCAGGTAACGTAGGTACGCCTGAAGGTGTAAGAGAATTAGAAAACGCTGGTGCAGATGCGACAAAAGTCGGTATCGGACCAGGCCGTGTATGTATTACTAAAATCAAAACAGGATTCGGTACAGGCGGTTGGCAATTAGCTGCAGTAAACCACTGCAGTAAAGCAGCGCGTAAACCAATCATTGCTGATGGCGGTATCAGAACACACGGTGACATCGCGAAATCAATTCGTTTCGGTGCTTCAATGGTTATGATTGGCTCGTTATTTGCGGCACATGAAGAATCACCAGGTGAAACAGTAGAACTTGATGGTAAATTATACAAAGAATACTTCGGCAGTGCTTCTGAATTCCAAAAAGGTGAGCGCAAAAACGTTGAAGGTAAGAAAATGTTTGTAGAACACAAAGGTTCATTAGCAGACACATTGAATGAAATGCAACAGGACTTACAAAGCTCTATTTCTTATGCAGGCGGTAAAGACTTGCTTGAATTAAGAAAAGTAGATTATGTCATCGTAAGAAACTCTATCTTCAATGGTGATAGAGACTAAGCTTTACCTTCTGGAGGTGTAGACGATCAGACGCACATTTTCATTTGTAGTCATCCTGTTACTTGCTGCTTTAATCATTCCTGTTAAAGAGACACCATGGATGATTGACATTCAAAATCAAGCAAAAGCCAAAATACAAGCAATCACTACACAAGAAAGTGCCAATGAAACAGCACTTAAAGTGCCGGATAAGCAAGATTTTGCTTTAAATAACATTCAAATGAATATGACAAAAGAAGAAGTCGAACAGGCTTTAGGTAAACCTGAGCGTGTCAGCGCAAATGAATATGGTTTAAAATGGTACACATACCATAAGGATTACCATTCATTCGTAATGGTCAGTTATATGAATAATAAAGTGAATGGTATCTATAGCAATCAAAATGTTATCTCTTCTAAATCTAAAATCAAGTATGGTTCGCCGAAATCAGCTGTAAGAGATAGACTAGGCCAACCGATTGATGAAATGACGAAAGGTAATTATAGATACCAAATTACGAGCGATGAATATGATGTCTTTGATAAAGATGGTATTTATACGACCGTCTTTTATGACAAGCATGAAAATAATCAAGTAACAGGTGTCATGCAGATTAGTAAGGAAATGGAACATCGTTTAACTAAACCTTACGGTGCGCCATCGTCTTCACTTGCTCAGAGTTTTGAGATGCAAAACTTTGATATAGTCAATGCAGAGCGTGTTCAAAGAGGCTTATCTGTATTGAAATATAGTGATGCAATCTCTAATACTGCACGAAAACACAGTAAAGATATGGCTGACAACCATTACTTTGATCATACTAATCCAAAAGGAGAATCTCCATTTGATCGTATGAAAAAGGATGGTATTGATTATAATAGCGCGGGTGAAAACTTAGCGTACGGCCATCAAAATAGTATTTTCGCACATGAAGGTCTGATGAATTCAGAAGGGCATCGAAAAAACATTTTACAACCAAGTTTTAAAAACTTAGGTGTCGGTGTTGATTTCAATGATGAACGACAGCCTTTCTGGACTGAAAATTACACAAGTTAATCAGCTTTAAAATAAAGGCAAAATTTCTGTATTCAGCAGAGATTTTGCCTTTTGTGTGCGCTCGGCATGATTAACAACTTGAT
>NZ_KV837061.1:0-412 GCF_001838465.1 Staphylococcus sp. HMSC061G12 | reverse complement strand
TATCAAAATTAAGTGCAACCAATCGATTACTTTGCCCTTTTTTTCACGAAAGCTGGTACACTCATACTCAACTTTTCATATTTATATTCACTCATAATACACCTCCTTTTTCTATTGAAAACAAATACTTGAAGAGTTAGAGATTATATTATTAACTCTAACTTTCCAAATATTTCAGAGGTATAGCAATCAGGCTTTACTAGTCAATATTCATTAATTAATATAAATGAATAAAAAATTTGAGTTGAACATTGACATGATAAATTAGTGATTAGCTATATTGTTTAACTTTGCACCAGAACCAAAAGACGCTCTTCATATAAATGAAAAGCGTCTAAAATGCTTATTAGCTTTCAGAACAATTATGATTAAAAAACATTGATGATAAAGGAACTATATTTGTATATTTCTT
>NZ_KV837060.1:0-223 GCF_001838465.1 Staphylococcus sp. HMSC061G12 | reverse complement strand
AATACTACATAACATTCTTTAATCAAAGCATTTGTTCGAGGATTAGAACGAAAACGATTAATCGTTTTGTAGCTAGGGTTTTGTTCTTGTGCTAACCACATAAATCTAATACTATCTGTTAATGCAAATTCTATTTTCCGTCCGGAAAATATTGAATTACTATAGGCGTATAAGATGATTTTCAACATCATACGAGGATTGTAAGACGATGCACCTCTGTGAT
>NZ_KV837059.1:0-863 GCF_001838465.1 Staphylococcus sp. HMSC061G12 | reverse complement strand
TTTAAATTCGTCATTTAAAAAGAACGATAAGGGGATGGGACATAAATCCAGTCTTAAACAAAAACCAAGGAGAATCTTTAATGATTTTCTTTGGTTTTTTTATAAAATACTCATACTATTTCAAAAAAATAAAGTCCTCACGTATAATTAGAGAATAACCAAAAACCCAATCATTGAAGGAATTTTATGTATAAAAAAATATAACATGTTTCAATTATCACCGCCACTAACGACTAACTTTACCTTCCCTAAAAATAACACAGCATTAATAATCAAAACAACAGCTTAATTAATGAGTTTCAAACCGGAGAAATTTACACTATAGATATGCAAGATAACATCGATTATAAAAGGGTATGTTTAACATAAAAAATAAAATTATATGTGTTAAATAAGTAATTGTCTTACTTTTGTTTATAACCTTAATATCTTTGCTCGATCTTATGTAGTGTAGTCGAAGGTATTATCAGCTAATTATCGAGTTTGCTCATAATAGTACCACTTGCGGTTATTTGTTCAATTTCAAGCTATACTTCATCTTCATGATTTGTAGAAAAATAATCAATAATAGCTGCAAATTGTTTGTCTAACATGTGCTTTCCTCCTCAAAAACTATAGTTAAGAATGAGCGATTATATAGGGGGTTAATAAGGGATTCCCTCATCATCTACAAGCCCTGCTTTCGCCCACATATGCATACTTGCTGCTTTTAAATTATTATCATGTTGTTCTGTTGGTGTAGGGTGTTCCCACATTACAGACCATTTGTTAATGTGATCTAATTTAGCTGCTAATTTTTTTGCAGTACCTGCAGCATACGCAAAAATATTATATATTTTATCACCTTGTCCTCTGTTATAGTT
>NZ_KV837058.1:0-5272 GCF_001838465.1 Staphylococcus sp. HMSC061G12 | reverse complement strand
CAAGTTGTTAATCATGCCGAGCGCACACAAAAATGCGTACACATGTAGAAATGATGTGTACGCATTTTTTATGTTAAACAACTCACGACTGAGCGTATCAATAGAAAAATATGTAAAAAAAAGAGCCCCTCACAAGAGGAGCTCTCTATTAAAAATCAACTTAAGTTAAGTCGAAATTATGCTTGGATTTCAGTAACAACGCCTGATCCTACAGTACGTCCACCTTCACGGATAGAGAAACGAGTACCGTCTTCAATCGCGATTGGAGCGATTAATTCAACAGTCATTTCTACGTTATCGCCAGGCATAACCATTTCAGTACCTTCTGGTAAGTGAACAACGCCAGTTACGTCAGTAGTACGGAAGTAAAATTGTGGGCGGTAGTTAGTGAAGAATGGAGTATGACGTCCACCTTCTTCTTTAGATAAAACGTAAACATCAGCTTTGAATTTTGTGTGTGGAGTAATAGAGCCAGGAGCTGCTAATACTTGTCCACGTTGTACGTCTTCACGTGCAACACCACGTAATAAAGCACCGATGTTGTCACCAGCTTCAGCGTAGTCTAATAATTTACGGAACATTTCTACACCTGTAACTGTTGTTTTCTTGCTTTCTTCAGTGATACCGATGATTTCAACTTCTTCACCGACTTTGATTTGACCACGTTCAACACGGCCTGTTGCTACAGTACCACGACCAGTGATTGAGAATACGTCCTCAACTGGCATCATGAATGGTTTATCAGAGTCACGTTCTGGAGTTGGGATGTAGTCATCTACAGCTTGCATTAAGTCTAAGATTTTTTGTTCGTATTCTGGGTCGCCTTCTAAAGCTTTTAATGCAGAACCAACGATAACTGGTACATCGTCACCAGGGAAGTCGTATTCAGATAATAAGTCACGAACTTCCATTTCAACTAATTCTAATAATTCTTCGTCGTCAACCATGTCAGCTTTGTTTAAGAATACAACTAAAGCTGGTACACCAACGTTACGTGATAATAAGATGTGTTCACGAGTTTGTGGCATTGGACCATCTGCAGCAGATACTACTAAGATACCGCCGTCCATTTGAGCAGCACCAGTGATCATGTTTTTAACATAGTCAGCGTGTCCTGGGCAGTCAACGTGAGCATAGTGACGTTTGTCAGTTTGATACTCGATGTGTGAAGTATTGATTGTAATACCACGTTCTTTTTCTTCTGGAGCGTTGTCAATCATGTCGTATGATTGTGCTACAGTGTCACCATTTTTTGCTAATACAGTTGCGATTGCAGCTGTTAATGTTGTTTTACCATGGTCAACGTGACCGATAGTACCAATATTGGCATGTTCTTTTGAGCGATCGAATTTTTCTTTAGCCATTATGAAATCTCTCCTCTTCTTGTTAAAAAGTTATTTAAATTATCTCTCATGATAGTTTCTCACCATCATGAGAGCTTTATTGTTAAGTTGTATAAAGGACTAATTCCTTTATAAAGCATTTTCCGCAAAAAATCAATTCAGGAGACCTGTCAAGTCAGTTCTTGTGCAAGTTCCTAAAGGGAATTTAATTATTCACCTTTATTTTTCTTGATGATTTCTTCAGAAATTGATTTAGGTACTTCTTCATAGTGATCGAAGTACATAGTGTAAGTACCGCGACCTTGAGTGTTAGAACGTAATGAAGTTGCGTAACCGAACATTTCTGAAAGTGGTACGAATGCACGAACCATTTGAGCGTTACCACGAGGTTCCATACCATCAACACGTCCACGACGAGCTGTTACGTCACCCATGATGTCACCCATGTATTCTTCAGGCATTAAGATTTCAACTTTCATCATTGGTTCTAAGATTACTGGATCTGCAACTTTAGCAGCTTCTTTAAGTGCTAATGAAGCAGCGATTTTGAAGGCCATTTCAGATGAATCGACATCATGGTAAGAACCATCGTAAAGTTTAGCTTTAACGTCGATTAATGGATAACCAGCTAATACACCGTTTTCCATAGCATCTTTAAGACCAGCTTCAACTGATGGAATGTATTCACGTGGAACTACACCACCAACGATAGCGTTTTCGAATTCGAATCCTGCGCCAACTTCGTTTGGTGTGAATTCAATGTGAACATCACCGTATTGACCACGACCACCAGATTGACGAGAGAATTTACCTTGAACTTTAGCTGGTGTTTTGAATGTTTCACGGTATGAAACCATTGGCGCACCAACGTTAGCTTCAACGTTAAATTCTTTTTTCATACGGTCTACAAGAATATCTAAGTGAAGCTCACCCATACCGCCGATGATAACTTGTCCAGTTTCTTCATCAGTGTGTGCATGGAATGTTGGGTCTTCTTCTTGTAATTTAACTAAAGCTTGAGTCATTTTATCTTGGTCAGCTTTAGATTTTGGTTCTACTGACAAGTGAATAACAGGTTCTGGGAATTCCATTGATTCCAAGATAATGTCATTTTTCTCACCACATAAAGTGTCACCAGTACCAGTTTCTTTAAGACCTACCGCAGCTGCGATATCGCCTGAGTAAACTGTGCTGATTTCTTTACGAGTGTTCGCGTGCATTTGTAGTAAACGACCTACACGTTCACGTTTGTCTTTAGTAGAGTTTTTCACGTATGAACCAGAGTTCATAGTACCTGAGTACACACGGAAGAATGTTAATTTACCAACGTAAGGGTCAGTCATAACTTTGAATGCTAATGCAGCGAATTCTGCATCATCATCTGCTCTAGCAACGATTTCTTCATCAGGATTGCTAGCACGGTGACCAATGATTGGTTTAACATCTAATGGTGATGGTAGGTAATCAATTACAGCGTCAAGCATTAATTGAACACCTTTGTTTTTGAATGCAGTACCGCAAAGTACTGGGTAGAATTCGATATCTAAAGTAGCTTGACGGATTGCTGCTTTCAATTCGTCAACTGAAATTTCTTCACCTTCAAGATATTTTTCCATTAAGTCTTCGTTAACTTCTGCAACTGATTCGATTAATGTTTCGCGAGCTTCAGCTGCTTTCGCTTTGTAGTCTTCTGGAATTTCGATTTCTACGACTTCTTCACCGAATTCACCATTGTATTGGAAACATTTCATTGTAACTAAGTCAATGATTGCTTCGAATTCGTCTTCAGCACCGATTGGTAATTGAACAGCTTGAGCGTTTGCATCCAAACGATCATGTAAAGTGCTTACTGCGTATTCGAAGTTCGCACCGATTTTGTCCATTTTGTTTACGAATACGATACGAGGAACTCCATAAGTTGTAGCTTGACGCCAAACTGTTTCAGTTTGTGGTTCAACACCTGATTGAGCATCAAGTACTGTAACCGCACCGTCAAGTACACGTAATGAACGTTCAACCTCAACTGTGAAGTCTACGTGTCCTGGTGTATCGATAATGTTGACACGGTAATCATGCCATTGTGCAGTTGTTGCTGCTGATGTGATTGTGATACCACGGTCTTGTTCTTGTTCCATCCAGTCCATTTGTGCCCCACCATCGTGAGTTTCACCAATTTTGTGGATACGACCTGTGTAAAACAAGATACGTTCAGTTGTAGTTGTTTTACCAGCGTCAATGTGGGCCATGATACCAATGTTACGAGTTTTTTCCAAAGAAAAGTCTCTAGCCATTGTATTTTTTCTCCTTCCAGTAATTACTTGAGTAAATACTTTGAATATGGCGATGCCCTAAGCATGCCTTGGAATATACCATTTGAACACGCTCAGGGTTAAACCTTGAATCTTACCAGCGGTAATGAGCGAATGCTTTGTTCGCTTCAGCCATTTTGTGTACATCTTCACGTTTCTTAACTGCGCCACCTGTATTGTTAGCTGCATCTAAGATTTCGTTAGCTAAACGTTCTTCCATAGTTTTTTCACCACGAAGACGTGAATAGTTAACTAACCAACGTAAACCTAAAGTCGTACGACGCTCTGGACGTACTTCTACAGGTACTTGATAGTTAGAGCCACCTACACGGCGTGCTTTAACTTCTAATACTGGCATGATATTGTTAATTGCTTCATCGAATACTTCCATTGCATCACGACCACTGCGTTCTTGTACAAGGTCAAATGCTGAATAAAGAATTCTTTGAGCTGTTCCGCGCTTACCATCTAACATGATTTTGTTAATCAATTTAGTCACTAACTTAGAGTTGTGAATTGGATCTGGTAAGACGTCTCTTTTTGGTACTGATCCTTTACGAGGCATAATCAGAGTCCTCCCTTCATATTATAGTATAATCTCAAAATTTATCTCGAAAATTTACGTAATCTTAAACTTATTTTTTAGGACGTTTTGTACCGTATAATGAACGGCTTTGCATACGACCTTCTACACCTGAAGTATCAAGTGCACCACGAACGATATGGTAACGCACACCAGGTAAGTCTTTTACACGACCTCCACGTACAAGTACAACACTGTGTTCTTGTAAGTTATGGCCGATACCAGGAATATATGCGTTTACTTCGATGTTGTTTGATAAACGAACACGAGCATATTTACGTAACGCTGAGTTAGGTTTTTTAGGTGTCATTGTACCAACACGAGTACATACGCCACGTTTTTGTGGTGAGTTCAAGTCAGTAAATTGTTTTCTCATACTGTTAAAACCTTTGTTCAAAGCTGGTGAATCTGATTTCTTAGCTTTGCTTTTTCTTGGTTTACGTACTAATTGGTTAATAGTAGGCATTTAAGATGTCCTCCTCTCCTGTTTTATAATCCCACACATCCAGGTGGTTCATTTTTAGGTTAAATAAAATTTAGTAAGCGCAATTACTTACTAATTCTCATTTCAATAGAGCAACGACTGCTGCATCTACGTTGATACCTGCATATTCTCCTAAAGCTTTTTTGCTTTCGAAAAATGAAACAGGAATATCGCTATGATTGATCTTACTTAACACGTCTGACAGCAAATAAACTTCAACGTCTTGAGCAATAATTAATGATGTAACTTGGTTCTTCTTGAGTGCTTTGAGCGTCTCTTTCAAACCAACAACCTTATGGTGTTTGTTTAAGCGTGCAACTTTTTCATTAGACATTGATTATCCTCCAAAGTTCTGCTTGCATCAACCTTTATAATAGTAACACTTTCCATAGGTTGCGTCAACACAATTATTTAATATAATGCTGACTTTTTTAATGATAACAAATTCGGTGAAAATTTCAACAGATATCTTTAATCCTCTCTGTATTTCAAAGAATAGAAAAGCCAATACCGGCTTTCTAATGGCTCTTTGTCAAATTCGGTTGATATATAA